>CADCQP010000228.1 GCA_902803535.1 uncultured Bacteroidia bacterium
ATATCAGCTTTTCCGGGAAAAATAACGTATATTGCAGAAAAGTTTTTCTGCAATGAGATCCAGATTATTCTTTCTGCTTGTCCTCCCGCTGCTGGTCATGTCCTGCAGCAGGGGTAATGAAGTATGTATTTACGGCGGCTCATCCGCTTGCGCTACCGCGGCCTATTCCGCCGCGAAACTCGGAAGCAAGGTCACTGTCATATGCCCTGACGTTACTCTGGGCGGAATGACGACCGGCGGCCTCGGGCAGACCGACATAGGGAACAAGCAGGCCGTCATAGGCCTTGCAAGGCAGTTCTACCGCAAGCTCGGCACCCATTACGGCAAGCTTGAGCAGTGGTTGTTTGAACCTCATGTGGCAGAGGAGATTATCATGGAATATCTCGACAATCCCAGGATAAAGGTCATGCAGGGCTGGTACCTTGAATCTGTCCGGAAAGAAGGTGCCCGCATCATCTCCATCACATGCAAGAACAAATCGGGGGAAAGCGTTACCATAGAAGCCGACCAGTTCATTGACTGTACATATGAAGGGGACCTGATGGCGGCCTCCGGGGTGAGCTACACCGTCGGCCGGGAGGACAGCAGCGTCTATGGCGAAAAATGGAACGGTTCACATGTCATGCATATGCACCAGTTCAGGGACGGGGTCGATCCCTTCGTCGTCCCCGGAAAGCCTGAAAGCGGCCTCCTGTGGGGAATCAGCGACTGGAAGCTTAAGGAAGAAGGCGCCGGAGACGATTACGTCCAGGCCTACAATTACCGCATATGCCTTACCGATGTGCCTGAAAACATGATTCCGATTGAGAAGCCGGAGAACTACGATCCGTCCATGTACGAACTCCTCGTGCGCGTTTTCGAATCGGATCCTGATCCCGTCCTCGGTAATTATTTCATATGGAGCCGGATGCCCGGTCACAAGACAGACATAAACAACAGGGGGCCGTTCTCCACTGACATGATCGGAATGAACCACTCCTATCCGGAAGCCTCATGGCCCGAGCGGGAGGAGATTATCAAAGCCCACAAGGATTACACCCTCGGCCTCTTCTATTTCTACATGACTGATCCCAGGGTACCCGCGGTCCTTCAGAAAGAAATCCGCCGCTGGGGACTTCCCAAGGATGAATATGTCCGGACCGGTCACTGGACCCACCAGCTGTACATCCGTGAGGCACGCCGTCTGGTAGGGGAGTATGTCGCTACGCAGGCCGACTGCGAGAACAAGACCGAAATACCAGACGGAATAGGATACGCCGCCTACCAGATGGATTCGCACAACTGCGAAAGGATAGTCGTAGAAAAAGACGGAAAACTGATGGTAAAGAACGAGGGAGATGTAGAAATCGGCGGAGGAAGGCCCTATCCCATATCCTACCGCAGTCTGACCCCGAAGAGGGAGGAATGCACCAACCTGCTTGTGCCTGTGTGCCTTTCTGCATCCCACATAGCCTATGGCTCGATCCGTATGGAGCCTGTTTTCCTGGGAATGGGACAGACCTGCGGGCTTGCCGCCGCGATGGCCGGGAAGGGGGCAGTCCAGAAGGTTGACGTGAAGAAGATCCAGGACATCTACGCTCATGATCCCTATCTTGACGGACGCGAACCAGACACCCTTCTGGATGAGGACTCCGAATTCATATCCGGTACCGACGGATGGAAAGTCGTCCAGGGACACGGCGCATATGGCAAGACCTATCTCAGCTACAGCGGGCCTGCTGAAGGGAACAAACTGGTTTACAACATTCCCGGGACGCTTGACGGTGCATATGACGTGTATTCCTTCCAGCAGAACACCGGCTGTCCGACGATGGTGTTCTCAATCGACGCCGCCGGACAGAAGTCCCAGGTTGAATTCAACCGCAAGGACCTCCATGTCGAGGGCCAGACCTCAGGAGAGTGGGTCCATCTCGGAACCCTTGGCCTGAAGAAAGGCAAGGGCGGCAGCATCCGCATTTCAGGTGAGGGAGAGGACCTCAGGGCGGACGGGATATTATTCGTTAAGAAGTAGATTCCCGTTCTTCATAGTGTATCTGGCCTTCTGCCCGTCCGGGCGGACCCAGTACATATGCCTTACATCGATCTTCAGTTTCTCGGTGGTCCTGAGCGGCGATGTGAAGAACTCGAACTCCGGTTTGCCGGCACTGTTTACCGTCAGGCCGTTGATCTTGAGGTGGTCCATATAGTCGAGCGTCTCCTTGTAGGCTACTTTCCCGGTGTTGATGATGTTCCATTTGGTCATCCCTTCCGGGAGGTTCACCGTGCATCCCAGGATGTCGATGTTGGGCAGGGATTTGCGGTCCAGCTCTGGGCGGCTGTTGTGGGCCTCCTCGAGTCCCAGGAGGGTCAGCATGAAGAAATGCCCCGGGTCCATGTTGAATGTGCAGCCCTCGAAGCGTATGTCGAACGGGGTATATGCATTGTAGGAGGATTCCATGAGGACAGGGCGGAATTCGGTGAATTCGCAGTTGTGGAATTCCACTGCTCCGTACACTGAGGAGAACTGGTTATAGACCTTGGAGTACTTGCAGTTGTAGGACCTTACGTCCCTGCCGTAGCAGTGTATGTCGAAGCGGTTTATGTCGCAGTCCCTCAGGGTTGCCAGCTGCACGTTGTTGGTGCCGAAGACTCCCCAGTTCGCCCGCGCGAACATCCTGAGGACATTCACGTCATAGACGTTGTTGAGGCTTATTCCGTAGCCATAATCCCTTATCTGTGAATATGTTCCGTTAATCGTTATGTCATTGAGGTCAACGTCGGCGGAGTTGGATACGCTTATGGCTGAGTCGCCGAAGAGCTTGCCAGGATTCGTGGTGACGCTGACCTTTTCTATGGTTACGTCGTACTGGTTCCTGAACGAGCAGACGAAGGTTTTCGCGGTGCAGTCATCGGTCCTGCGGAAGTCGAGGTTCTTGAAGATCCTTGGCTCCGTGGATGCCTCGAAGTAGGTGACCGACGGCTGGGATATTTTGTTGGTGTAGGGCATTACGGTGCTGTTCCTGGCCTTGCCGTTCTCGAGGACGAGTATGTCTTTCCTTATTGCACCATATGAGTACCCTTTCCTGTTTTCCACCCATGGTG
This sequence comes from uncultured Bacteroidia bacterium, assembly GCA_902803535.1. GTDB lineage: Bacteria > Bacteroidota > Bacteroidia > Bacteroidales > UBA932 > Cryptobacteroides. The sequence continues at coordinate 3,082 of CADCQP010000228.1, forward strand.
TCTTGTCTTCTATGATCAGGATTTTCCGGCCGCTGCGAAGCTGCGGAACGCTCTTGAAATCCCCGGACGCGAACATGTATTTGGTGACCGCGACCTCATGGACAGGGGATTCCATCACAAACATGGTGAGGTTTTTCCTGGTGTTCCTGACAGTCATCACTGTGCCGGCGAAATCCGTTTTCGCAGTGAGGGGGATCGAAACTGCTCCTTCCGGAATCTCCAGGAAGATTTCCCCGACTCCCGCATATGAAACGTCGGCGCCTTTTTTGACTGCGTCCTGGTGGCAGCGCAGCAATGCATAATACCGTTCTTCTCCTGTGCGGGCCTGGTCCAGCCCGTAGTCTTTGGGATTCAGGGTTGTCTGCGCGGACATATGCGCGAGCGAAAGAAATGCCGTAAGCAGGCATGCGGTCAGTCGTGTTTTCATCATGTGATTGTTTCTTGTGCGAATTTAGCATATTCTCGCGAAAAACCTTTATTTTTACTGATATGTAACCTGACCACATCATGGAACTGACTTTTCTGGATTACCTGGTTTTCTTCGTGTTTACCGGCGGCGTTGCCCTGTTCGGATGCAGTTTCTATCTCAAAAGCAAGGGCAGCACCGAGGCTTTCACCAAGGCCGGCGGGAATGTGCCGACCTGGGTGGTCGGAATGTCCATATTCGCTACTTTCGTCAGCAGCATCTCCTTCCTCGGACTGCCCGGAGGCTCCTACTCCGGAAATTGGAACCAATTGGTTTTCAGCCTGACTATACCGCTCGCAACATGGCTTGCCGCCAAGATATTCATCCCCCTGTACAGAGGGATCGGAAGCGTTTCCGCCTATCAGTTCCTCGAAGACAGGTATGGCTATTGGGCCAGGGCATATGTGGCCATATGCTATCTTCTGACTCAGGTCTGTCGTGTAGGTTCGATCCTGCTCCTTCTCGCCATTCCTATCAATACGATGTTCGGATGGGACATCGGTACGATAATCGTCGTTACCGGAGCCCTGACCCTTGTATATGCCGTTCTGGGCGGTATCTCCGCGGTCGTCTGGACTGATGCCATCCAGGGTATCATCCTCATCGCGGGAGCGGTCATATGCGCCCTTATCCTGACTTTCGGGATGCCTGAGGGGCCCGGGCAGCTGTTCAGCATCGCCGCCGCCGACCACAAGTTCAGTCTGGGCAGCCTTGGAACCTCACTGTCCGAGCCGACGGTGTGGGTGGTGCTCATCTATGGCATTTTCATAAACCTCCAGAATTACGGAATCGACCAGAACTATGTCCAGCGCTACATGACAGCCCGCTCCACTTCCGAAGCAGTGAAGGGAACCTTGTTCGGAGGCCTGCTTTACATCCCCGTATCCCTGGTATTTGTGTATATCGGCACTGCACTCTACTCGTTCTACACCGCCCAGCCCGGACTTCTGCCTGATGGCGTGACGGGGGACAAGGTCTTCCCGTATTTCATCGTACACGGGCTGCCTACCGGCCTTACCGGAATGGTGATAGCGGCTCTCTTCTCTGCGGGAATGAGCACCGTAGCAACCAGCATAAATTCTTCTGCTACAATTGTTTTTACTGATTTTTACCGAAAGCTTTCGCGGCATGGGGCGGACAGCGCTTCGAAGGATGCTGACAGCGAGCGGAAGTCGCATATGGCTGTGCTTTATATCGCGTCCGCGGTCGTGGGAGTCATCGGTATCCTGATCGGCCTGGCAATGATGAAGATCGACGGTGTCCTGGATGCATGGTGGAAACTCTCTTCGATTTTCAGCGGAGGTATGCTTGGTCTTTTCCTGCTGGCCCTCGTCTGCCGCAAAGTCAGCCGCCCCGCTGCCGTGATCGCGGTGATCCTCGGACTAATGGTGATTGCATATATGAGCCTGCCTGTCTTTGGGAGCCCCTTCCACACCTATCTGACCATTGTCTTCGGTACCACGACTATATTCCTGGCTGGGTTCCTTTTGACGAGGCTGTTTACGGGGAAGGATGAAAAAAAAATCGACTAAATAATTGCTTTTTGATTAAAAGAATTTAAATTTGCTTGGATTAGGCTTTATCCTGATCTGCTGACTACGATATACACTAACCAAATTATTGACATATGAATGTTATTAACCATGTAAGGGAGTATGAGTCTCCCGAGGTCTCAGTTATCCGGATCAGTGCTGAGACCAACATCTGCAGTCCAAACAAACCATCTGGCTTGAATGGTGGTGATGAGAATCTTTACGATGTTGAACCTGAAGATTAAGGGGGATCGGACAATGAAGTATCATGTTTTTTTGGCGTTAGCTGCCGGTGCCATGCTTTTTGCCGGCTGCCAGACTAAGGAGGATGTTACTCCTGTTGGCGCAAAGACCATCACCCTTAAGGCCCAGAAGCCTGTGATGACCAAAGTTACGATGACTCAGGATGATCCAGACGCTTTCTACATGGGCCTTTCATCCGAGTGGGATACTGATGACAAGATCCTTGTCTTCGACGCTGAGGGAAATGCAACTGAGTTCTCCATTGCATCCATTGATGCTGATGGTGTTGCGACATTTACCGGTACTCCCGCGACAGAGATTGCCGTTGGCGCTCCCATTACGGCTGTCGTGCTGAATGAGGCAGTTGAAAAGGATAACTACAATTCAACGACCAAGTCCATCCCGGCTTATCTTGTGTATCAGGCTGGTACTCTTGAAAATGCGGTAGACAACACCCTTATGTATGCTGAGGGAACTTATTCTGAATCAGGTGTTAG
>CADCQP010000229.1 GCA_902803535.1 uncultured Bacteroidia bacterium
GATGTAATGGTCCTTATACTGGCCGAAAATGGCGTCCCAGCCGGCGCGGTCGGTGTAGGCCGGGTATTTCACCCATTTCTGGTCCATTACCAGTGATTCTTTCACCTGCTCGGGGGTGGCGCTGCCCATGAAGATGTTCCGCTCTTCATATGCATGGGCATATGCCATGGCAAATGACAGCAAAAGCGCTATGATTGTAATCCTCTTCATCGCTTTATGTAATTTTGTGGTTCAGAATATGTTGATGTTACTGTTTGTAGCCTCGGGACTTGTACAGGAGCTTGCCGAATTCCAGGATGTTCAGGGCAATGATGTCCGGATTGACATCGGAAGCTTCAGCTGCCTCGAGGGTGGTCTCCCCGCTCAGCACCAGGACTCCGAGGCTCCCGGCATTGATCCCGGCAGCCACGTCAGTGTAGATCCTGTCCCCGACCATGGCAATCTCATCGATCTTGAGCCCCATGCTGTCCCGCAGGGTGTAAAGCATTATGGGATTGGGCTTTCCGATGACGGCATCAGGCAGCCTTTTCGTCGCCCCCTCGATGCACCTGGTCAGGGATCCGCAGTCGATCAGGATGGTCTCCTGGTCTGTCGGGCACACCCAGTCCGGATTGGTGGCAATGTAGGGGATTTCCTTTTTTGAGGCCCACCACGCAGCACGGCAGAAGCGCTCATATGTCAGGGTGGTGTCAAATGCGACAAGGAGCATGTCCGGCCTGTCGGACGGGTCGTCGGCGGTAAGTTCGAAGCCTGCCTTGCGGAATTCATCCTGCATGCTCGGGGTGCCCAGGGCATATATCCTGTGCACGGACGGGTAATGCTGGCGGATGTAGTCTATTGTCGCAATTGAACTTGTATACATCTGCTGCTCAGATGCTTCTATGCCAAGATTCTCGAGCTTGCGGAGGTAGTCGCCCCTGTTTTTCGTGGGATTGTTCGTCAGGAACGAATAGCTTATGCCCATTGCGGTGAGCATTTCCAGGAACGCGTGGGTGTAGGGGAAGAGGGTGGAACCCATGTAGATGGTCCCGTCCATGTCGAGGGCCACGTGTTTGATCTTGGAGCAGGCTTCCATGAGCTTGCGCTCCGTCATGGGCGAAGTGTATTTGTCGAAAGGCATATTACCGGGTGTTACGGGAATTGCCCCGGGTTATTGGAAAAGTTCCTTGCTTCCCAGGATCTCCCGTACCAGGAGGGGCTCATTGGTGGTGATGCAATCCACTCCGAGGTCTATCATTGCCTTGATGTCCTTTTCGGCGTTGACCGTCCACACATTGACGCTCATTCCGAGCGAGTGGGCTTCAGCAACCCATTCAGGATGCTTGTAAAAGACATTGTAGTGATAATCTATGCCGTTGATTCCCTGAGCCTTCAGGTCCTTGGGAGCGATGTCTCCGTTGAGGTACTGGTTGGTAAAGGCAGGATATTTCTTCGCGATGACATCGCACATATGCTTGCTGAAGGATATGAACATCACCCTTGAGGGATCGAACAGCCCGTGGCGCTTGAGGGCCCTGACGCTCTTGCGTATGAGCACGTCTTCGCTGCGGTGCTTCTCGGGCTTCAGCTCGAAAACGAGCATGGTCTTGTCGCTGGCCTGTCCCTGCTTGAGGTACTCATCCAGGGTTGAGGGCCACTCCCCGTTCTTGAGGCGGCACTGCTCATCCGTCTTGAAATAGCTCAGTTTCGTCAGTTCGATCTCTTTGCCTCCGCGTGTATTGTCATGATTGACAAGAAGTTTGTTGTCGGCTGTGAGATGCACGTCGAATTCCGATCCCCACAGGGCAGCTTTCTGGGCCTCGCGAAGGGATGCTATGGAGTTCTCTGAATTGCCTGCCGCCTCGCATTTCCAGAAGCCGCGGTGAGCGGCGATGGCGATCTTATGCTGGGCTGATGCCGTGGTTGAAACAAGGAGGATCATAGATGCGGCGACAGCCGTACGGATAAGTGAAAAAAAGTAATTGGTCATATCAGAATGCGGTTTTTACTTTACTAAGATAGTTAAAATTTCGTATATTTGACAACTACGCAACTACATAATAACTAAAATAATCTTATCACATGGACAGAAGAGGTTTCTTGAAAACGTCGGTCGCTGCTACGGCCATAGCATCGATGGATTTTCCGGCATTGGCATCAAAGGTCAGGTCTTATGGGAAGGAAAGGCTTAAAGTCGGCATACTCAGCGATACCCATGTCATCAACGAGGCTTCGCAAAAATGCTTCATCAAGGCTCTTAACTATTTCAAAGAGAGGAGGGTAGATGCGATCATGATCGCCGGTGACATGACCGACAACGGCATGATGCCGGAGTACCGCTCCGCAGTCAACGACTGGTACAGCGTATTCCCCGACGACAAGTACCCCGACGGGAAAAAGATAGAAAGGCTCATCGTCTATGGCAACCACGAAATCGAAGGGCCGACATATGGATATGTCAAGAAGGCATATGGCGAAGAAGTCTGCAAACGTGACGCAATCGCGCCTGTCCGGGACAAATTCTGGGAAGAATGCTGGCACGAGAAATTCGAGCCTATCTACATCAAGGATGTGAAGGGCTACAAGTTCATCGGCGCACATTTCAACAGGAACTTCATCCCCGGGCTAGACGAATTCATGAAATCCGTCGAAGACCAGCTTCCGAAGGACAAGCCGTTCTTCTATTTCCAGCATATGCACCCCAAGGGGACATGTTCAGCTCCATGGGTGTGGGGACAGGACGACGGTTCAGTGACCGAGATATTGTCGCGCTACCCGAACGCCATCGCATTCTCCGGGCACTCGCACACCCCGCTCACGGATGACAGGGTCATATGGCAGGGCGCGTTCACCAGTGTCGGTACCGCCTCGCTGAGGTACATCATCCCGATCGGAGGACGCGAGAACAGCAAGGTGTTCGGCTCCAAGGAGAACGTGCCCTCCCAGATGCCCGTACTTGCCGGCGGAACCGGACACCATGGCCAGCTCATGACCATATATGACGACTGCATAGTGCTTTCCAGGCACGAGTTCGAGAACGACGAAGACCTCGGAAGCTGGGTCATCCCGATCAAGGGCAATTCAAAGCCGTTGTCATTCGAGGCAAGGGAGAAGACCGAGAAGGCACCCCAGTTCTTCGACTCGGCCAGGGTCACTGTGGGCGACCGGAAGCCGGGAAAAGACCGTTATGGGGTGGAGCAGGACCAGGTAACCGTGGAATTCCCTGTTGCCGTATCGCATGACGGGCTGCCCCGTCCCCTGGATTACGAAGTGCAGGTTGAGGAAGCCGGAGTTGACGTGTACAAGGCGGTCCTGACCAAGCGCGTCTTCTCAAACACCTATTTCCTTGGTGAGAAAAAGGATTCCGAGAAGCCGGCGAAATGCGTATTCAGCGTGAATGAGCTGCCCCTTGACAAGGCATTCCGCTTCGCTGTCAGGCCGTGCAACGGCTTCGGACGCAAGGGAGAACCCATTTATTCTGAAGTGTTTCCTGCTGGAAAATTCGCATAAGACTTTTTGACATATGAACAGAAGAGACTTTTTGAAGGACTCAGCGAAGATTGCAGCGGTGGCGGCTGTGTCTTCTACTACCAATGCTTTTGCCGGCAACGCAGCACCTGCGCAGAAAAAAGAGGAAGTCCCCTCAGCAGTGGAAGGAATTCCCGGGGAAGAGATTGCGGCCGCGGAGGCTCTACAGGAGCCGCAGACTCCTCCTGCTTCGGGCAAGTTGATCATCTCCGCGCCCATGCTCCAGAACTACGCCGAGACCAGCATGGGAGTGGCCTTCGCAGTCTCGGACATGGCCAACGGCTTCGTCAGCTACAGTGAGAAACCGGACATGAGCGATGCCGTCACCGTGAAATGCGGCGGATTCCGCGTAACCGGCATGAATGACAAGGTCATGCTTGTGCGGCTCACGGGCCTCAAACCGGCAACGAAGTACTATTACACCATCGGTGCTGACCGCATATCCTACAAAGGCGGTTACGCAATGAAGATCCTGGGCACAGAGAAGGACGAGAGGGTTTACAGTTTCCGGACCGCAGGCAGGAAGGCCAACCCGCATTTCTGCGTGATCAACGACACCCATGCCAAGTGGCCAACCTTTGATGTGCTGACCCAGAAACTTGCAGTCCTTGCCCCCTCATGCGTAATCTGGAACGGAGATGCCACCAACGTTCAGGAAGATATTGACAGCCAGGTTGAAATCTTCCTGAATCCTCCGATTGCCAGGAAGGATTTCGCCTCGGAGACCCCTTATCTCTTCAGTCCCGGCAACCATGATTCGCGCGGTATGGCCAACAGGCACATTGAAAATGTCTGGATGTTCCGCCAGAATGAGGAGCGCAGCCCGCGCGACTGGGACCTTGGCCGCAATTTCGCCGTCAGGATGGGAAGCGTGGCCATGATAGGCCTTGACACAGCTGAGGACAAGATGGACACCAATCCGCTTTTCGCCGGACTGTTCAACAGCAAGGCTTACCGTGAGGCCCAGACGCTCTGGCTCAAGGACGCCCTGAAACGCCCGGAAATCGCATCTGCACCTTATCTGGTGGCTTTCTGCCACATTCCTCTCTTCGACCCCGATCCGTCCGAGAATCCAGGCGACATCGCCCCGGCCGACAAGGACCCAAAGTACAGGACCGACTTTGCCAGCTGGCAGCGTACCTGCGCCAACATGTGGGGACCCCTCCTGAAGAAGGCAGGATGCCAGCTGGTCATCACTGCTCACCAGCATGAGTACAGGTACGACGCTCCCGACAAGGACCGTGGATGGGCGCAGATCGTCGGAGGCGGGCCGCATATGCGTGAGAAGAATTACCCGACAATCATCGAGGGCAAGGCGGTGAACGGCAAGCTTGAGGTCACTGTGCACAACATGCTGACTGGACAGGTGCAGGAAACAATGTCCTTTGCACCGCGCCGCAGACGTCGCTCAGAATAACTTGAAAATCAGCATACTTATGAATAAGGCAGGAAAAATATTTGCATTTGTGACCGCCGTGGCGGCAATTCTCGCGTGCGGTTGTACCAAATCGGGGAAGACTGACAAAGACAATCTCAGGCTGGTTTACTGGAACATCCAGAACGGAATGTGGGATGGCCAGGACGATGACTTCGCCCGGTTCACCTCATGGGTTGAGGCCCGCAATCCGGATGTCTGTGTATGGTGTGAGGCGCAGCCCATCTACAAAAGCGGTACGGCTGATCAGCTCGATGACATCGAGTCATGGCGTACCGATGAACGCCTGCTTTCATTCTGGCAGGACATGGCTGCCCGTTACGGGCACAAATATGTTTTCCTGGGAGGTCACAGGGATAATTATCCCCAGGTCATCACTTCAAAGTATCCGATAAAAGAAGTCGCCAGGATTACCGGCACGGAAGAGGTCATCGTCTCCCACGGGGCCGGATGGGCGCAGATCGAGAAGAACGGCAACACTCTGAACATAGTGACTCTCCACACCTGGCCGCAGGCATATGCTTAC
>CADCQP010000230.1 GCA_902803535.1 uncultured Bacteroidia bacterium
AGGTGCAATTTCGGCGCAACCTCCACACTTTCTTTCAAAGCTGTTTCCGAGGGCCATCGATGGTATTCTTATGGTGTGCTTTATATGTATGTCCATAAGGGAGATAATCTTATTGACACTGCCTACCTGCGTCTTGACGGTCCCCGAAGTTCCGCCTCTTTCACCCGATTATAGGGCCCCACTTGGAGCATCCTGGTACAGGGATCCTACTTGGATATCCCGGATATAGGGCCGCACTTGGCCCGGATTATCGCTTTTTTGGGGCTGAGTGGGACCTCGAGGCCCCATTCAGCCCGAGAATCGGCTTTTTCTGGCTCAAGTGGGGCCCCTGTGTCGATCCCTGATTTTGTCCACCATCGATGCAAACCCTTCAAGGTCATCGATATTGTTTCGAGCGGAGGGCCTGGGCGAGCATCCTGGCCGGGAGGAGAAGTCCTGCAGCCAGCTGGTTCACATTAAGCCGATACTTCTTTTGCAAGGCCGAGGCGAGACGGAAGCGTTCATCCATTGTCAGATTATCCGGTTTGACTCCTTGATAGTCGCTGGTTAAAACCTGATCAATAATCATGTCAGCTTCCTCTTGGGTAAAGGATACCGTCTCTCCCAGCTGGTCTGCAACCATCATATAGCCTTCAAAGTCTTTAACCAGGGCTGTATGGTATTGACGGGCTGTAGGGAAGACTTTGTAAAAGACTTTGGTATCTACAAAGCTTTGTGGAAGGACCATTCCGGTCTGCAGGTTGATCAGATAATCCCCAGGAATAAGTGTACGTGTACCAAGTATTTCCCGCAGCTTATGGGATTGGACACGGCTGGCCCGGACAGCTTCGAACAGGAGGTGAACCTTGGAGTAGAACAGCATTGATGCTCCCCATGGATAGCCGCCTGGAATCACGTCCCTGACCTCGAAGGCATTTCGTGCAACATACACGAAGTTCCTGCACATCTGTATCTCATTTTCCACCGGGATGAGCCTGAAATCGTAATCCCTTGGAAGTGAAGGGTGTCCTGCCTCCCGTAACCGCTTTGCCGCCCTGTACTTCAGATAGTCGAAAGCATCCACGCAATCCGTTCCTCTCCCGGACAGTATCAGATGGACATGTGTACGCATTACTTTGTACGAGTGAATCTTGACAGGATATTTCAATGGCAGTACGGCAATTGCATTCACAAGATTAGTGTAATCTGCATCATCATGGCAAAGGACATTCGTCTTCCCGTCAGTGCACAAATGATAGTATCCTTTTTTCCAGGACCGGTACAGAGATCTTCGTTTTTTCCTTTCAGTCATTATTCAAAATCACACATTTGGTTTTCAAAAGTTTCACAAGGAGTTTTTTCAAGCCGGCTCTCGAAGAAGGGCCCCACTTGGACCATCCTGGTACAGGATCCTACTTGGATATCCCGGATATAGGGCCGCACTTGGCCCGGATTATCGCTTTTTTGGGGCTGAGTGGGACCTCAAGGCCCCATTCAGCCCGAGAATCGGCTTTTTCTGGCTCAAGCGGGAACCTCCAAGTCGGAGCAATGACAAGGGGCTCAGTCAAGCAGTGGAAGTAGAAACAAGGGCATAAGTAAATATGGCATATAATCAGTCATTATGAGGCATATAATCAATATCCTACGCAGGCGAGGGTGGCGGCTGAGATCCGGATCCCGGGAGGAAAGGCGGTTCTAAGGGCGGACCAGCAGGCGTGCACCGTCGCGCCGGTAGTGAAGACGTCATCCACGATCAATATGTGATGTGGGTCGGGCAACATATGTTGTACATGGGGCAAAAGCCAGCGTCGTGCATGGGGTAATTGACGGTGTCGTCCATGAGACAACTTCCCGGGGCTCAGGTACTTCCCGTTAATCACGAAGGCCCCGCTGACATTACGCGCCTTCTGGAAAATGTCCAGGCGGGTCTGGGTCTTGGTCCGGCGGGTCCTCACCAGGAGGTCCGGGACCATCCTGGCCCTCAGGCTCTGGGCCAGGGTCTTCGCAATTACCTCTGCCTGGTTGTAGCCCCGGCTCCACATCCTTGTCCAGTGGAGCGGGACCGGGACTACCAGGTCAACATCGGAAAAGAGGGGAGAGGCGCTCAGTTTCTCACCCAGGATACGTGCAAAAAACCTTCCCGCCCTGAGGTTGGAATGGTATTTCAGGCTTTGGGTAATCTTGCTGTACCCGTTTCCTGACCGGTAGAGGAACAGGGCCGCAGCAAAGGCATATGGCTCATCAGGCGGCCCGCTCCCCGGCCCAACACCCGGCTCGCTCCCCGGCTCCTCATCACTCACCCCGCTCCCTGCCCTAACTCCCGGTCCTCCAGGCGGCGAGTCCAGGCAAGCGCGCTCCAGGTCCCGTTGGATCAGTTCATTGAAGCGGTCGGCCATCTGGTTGCGCGATAAGGACCAGTTGAATGTCAAGGGAAGGTCGCACAGGCACTTTGCGCACAGGTGCTTTTCCCTCAGCGGCAGCTGTTCCCCGCAGACTATGCACGTCCTTGGCATTGCCAGGTCGGCGACTGCGCACAAGACCTCTTCGATTCCCTTCATGTCCATATGGAGCAAAAATAATGTCGTCCTGCCAGTGCAGCAAAGGTTCAAGGATCATATGGCGGAGATATTTACGAATCTTAGCACAATTTGGTATATTTGCATATAAGCACTCAAATCATATGTTTGAAAAAGAAATCTATATCCGCCGGAGGGCGACGCTCATCGAGCGCATGGGAGCATATGCTCCCGAAGGGAAGCGTGGCATAGCCATTTTCATAGGCAATGTCGATGCACCCGCCCAATACCGTGACAATGCATATGCCTTCAGGCAGGACAGCACCTGGCTCTATTATTTCGGAATAGACCTTCAGGGCTATGCAGCCATAATCGACCTTGACAGCGCCGCGCAGACCATATATGCCGACGACGTTGACATAGATGATGTCATATGGAGCGGCCCCCAGCCCAGCGTCCGTTCGATTGCAGAGGGCGTCGGAGTTACAGACAGCGCTCCCGCCGCTGCCTTCGGCGAGGCGGTCAGGGCAGCCGTCGCCAAAGGCCGCGAAGTGCATTTCATCCCTCCGTCGAGGTATTACAACACCCTCAGGCTGAGGGACCTGTCCCTGGATCCCTCGAAGTCTTCCGAAGCCCTGGTCAAAGCCATCATATCCATGAGGCTCGTCAAGGAGGACGTGGAGATAGAGCAGATGGACAACGCCTGCGACATAGGCTTCAGGATGCATTCCCTGGGCCGCAGCCGGATAAAGATCGGTGCCAGCGAGCAGGACATCGCCGGTGCGATGGACGGCTACGCCATCCAGAAAGGCTGGGGAGTCTCGTTCCCGACCATCCTGACCCAGCACGGGGAAACACTTCATCTTCATGGACATACAGGCATCGTTGTCCCTGGAAGGCTCATGCTCATAGATGCCGGGGCCGAGAACAACATGCATTATCCCTCCGACTTCACGAGGACCTATCCGACCGGAGGAAAGTTCACCGGTAAGCAGCGGGACATCTACGAGATTGTGTGCCGGGCCAACGAAACCGCCTTCTCCTTGACAAAGCCGGGAGTCGCCTACCGTGATGTCCACCTTGCAGTAGAGAAGATCCTTTTGGGAGGCCTCCGCGACCTCGGATTGGTCCGCGGAGACCTGGACGACATGGTCAGTTGCGGCATATGCGGAATGTTCATGCCCCATGGACTTGGCCATAATATCGGCCTGGATGTCCACGACATGGAGGACCTGGGAGAAAATCTCGTGGGATATGATCCGGACCAGAAACGCGCGCCGCGTATGGGGCTGGGCAGCCTCAGGATGGCCCGCCGCCTTGTTCCCGGGAATGTAATCTCGGATGAGCCGGGAATCTACTTCATCCCGGCCCTTATCGAAAAATGGAAAAAAGAGGGCACCGGCAGGGACTTCGTGAACTATGCCGCCCTTGAGGATTATTACGATTTCGGCGGAATCCGCCTGGAGGATGATGTGCTCGTGACTGCCGACGGCGCCCGCCGCCTCGGCCACGAGAGGCTTCCGATCCTTCCCGACGACGTCGAAGCCGCCATGGCAACGGACTAAACAGCATTGATCAGATATGGGCAGAAAAATCATATGTCTCGGTGAGACAGTCCTCGACATCATTTTCCGGAATTCCCAGCCCCAGCAGGCCAATCCCGGAGGATCGACATTCAACACTTCGGTTTCCCTCGGGCGTGCCGGGTCCGATGTCTACCTGATCAGCGAGACGGGAGATGATGAGGTAGGGAAGATCATCCGCGACTTCCTCAAGGAGAACAATGTGGATTCCTCCTGCGTCCGTGTGTACCAGGGGATGAAGTCAAAGGTCTCGCTGGCCATCCTTGACGAGAAGAACGATGCCAGGTACACTTTCTACGGGGATGAGCCCCTGGAGAGGCTGGATTTCCTGACGCCTGAGATATGTCCGGACGATGTGGTGGTCTTCGGGTCCTATTATGCCCTTAACCCCGCCAACAGGGAGTTCGTAAAGAAGTTCCTTTCATATGCGCGCAGCTGCGGGGCCATCATTTATTACGACATAAATTTCCGTCCCTCACATGCTTCCGACCTGGATCAGCTCCGCCCGTTCATAATGGACAACATCGCTTCCTCGGACATAGTGAGGGCCAGCGTGGATGACATCCACACGGCTTTCGGGTTATCGGATCCGCGCCTGGTTTACGACACGGTCATATCTCGATATTGCTCTGTGTTCATATGCACTGACGCATCCCGGGAAATCCTCCTCGCCGATTACGGGTCCTTCTATGAGTACCCGGTCCAGAAGATCGAGACGGTCAGCACCATCGGGGCCGGTGATTCATTCAATGCCGGCATCGCATATGGCCTCATTCATGAGGATGTAGTGAAGGATGACCTCAGGGATGCCCCGTGGGAGCAGCTGATCGAATGGGGCCAGCTCTTCAGCCGCAACTGCTGCATGTCAATCGAAAACTACATCGACAAAGACCTGCTTCAGGCTTAGCTGGGCCGCTTCCTGCCGCTTCCCGGGCCGCTTCCCGGGCACTCCCTGGCCACTCCCCGGACCGGGTGAGCCGATTTGGAGCGGATGCGACGTATGAGGCGAATCCCGGTCCGGGAAGCGGCATTCCTGCTTCACCGTGGCCATCGTCCCGTTCCAGGGACCTCAGGCCGTGATTTACCCCTTTTTCCGTGTCCAACGTCCACGGATGGACCTCTAGCCACGATTATCTCGATTGCATTCTTAGACATAGGGTTTTGGATTTGGTCCCAACTTGTCTAAAGGCGTGTTAAGGGCATATAAACAGACGTCCCCCGTGAACCGGCAGGTTCGCGGGGGACGTTCGGGTGATGGGACAGGATTTAGACGTCGAGAGCGTGCTCGTAGCCCTTCCTGTAGGTGTAGTGCATGAGCTTGGTAGCTTCCTCGTCATGCATGAACTTCTGGACGATAGGATTCCATACGACCGGACGGCCGAGTTCCATGGCGATGTTACCCAGGTTGCAGACGGTGCAGGAAGAATGTCCTACCTCGACCGGCACATTGGTGTCCATACGTGACTTGATGGACTCGATGAACCTGCGGTGATGTCCTACCTTGGTCTCATAGGGGACTGAAGGATCAACGGCAGCGGACTTCAGGTTGAATTTCGGGTTGGAAGCCTCGAACTTGCCGCGGGCAACCTTTACCCATCCTTCTTCACCGTAGATCATGACGCCCTGCTGCTTGCCGTCATACGGCTCCTCGGTTACGATGGTGCCGTTGTCGTATTTGTAGGTGAGGCAGTCATACCAGGAATATCCGGGAGGAATAACCTCGACAGGGCCGCTACCGTCTTTACCCAGTGCCCACTGTGCAATGTCGAACATATGTGCACCCCAGTCTGTCATCAGGCCGCCGCCGGAGACTTTGTACCAGCGCCAGGCGCCCCAGAGCTGCTCATTCTTCTCGGGGGTGATGATAGGATCGAGGTCAGAGTGATAGTAAACGCTTTCGGGAAGGGGACCGAGCCATTTGTCCCAGTTGAGTCCGGCGGGAACCTCCATGTGGGGGAGGTTGCACGGAGCGGGAGCTGCGGTGACGGGGTTGACATTGTTCCTTCCGACATAGACCTTGATCTTGCCGATCTTTCCAAGTTCTCCTTCACGTGCGAGAGTAGCAGCATAGGTGAATTCTTCACTGGAACGCTGCTGGCTTCCGACATGGAGGATGCGGTTATATTTGCGGACAGCTTTGATAACCTGCTGTCCCTCATAGATCGTAAGGGTGAGAGGTTTCTCCAGATAGACATCCTTTCCGGCCTTGCAGGCAGCGATCGCTATGATTGCATGCTGATGGTCGGGAACGGCGATGACGACTGCATCGATGTCAGGCCTTGCCAGAAGGTCCTGATAGTCCTCGTAAACGGGAACGACGACCTTCTTTTCGCCCTTCTTGGTGTAATAGTCGGTAACGCGGCGTACGAAGCGGTCACGCTTGATGTCATAGACATCGCAGCCGGCTACAACGCGGACGTCATCCATTGACATGAAGCCGTTCAACAGGTACATGGCCTGCTGGCCGAGTCCGATGAAGCCGAGCCTGATCTTGTCATTTGCTGCTGTCTTAGCCTTCTTTGCTGCAGGAGCTGCAGGGTTTGCTGCTGAAGCGAGTCCTGTCGGGATCATCGTACCAGCGAGTCCGGCGGCAGAAAACTTGAGAAAATCTCTTCTTTGCATAGTGTTGAGGTTTATATGGTTTGTGTGTTTGAAGTCGTAATGACAAATGTACTATTTAACTTTCTGAATTGAAAATGAATAATTCCCTTTTTTCACCATTTTCTTTGCAGTAAG
>CADCQP010000231.1 GCA_902803535.1 uncultured Bacteroidia bacterium
CATATAAAGCACACCATAAGAATACCATCGATGGCCCTCGGAAACAGCTTTGAAAGAAAGTGTGGAGGTTGCGCCGAAATTGCACCTATAACCCTCCCGCTCAAAGCGCTCACCATTGAACTCTGAAACTAACCAATCAATATGGGAGGAGATACTTTGAGACCCGTCTCCCTGATGTACACACATTGAGAACCTGGTCGGATAATTCTCCCCAGATAATTCAAGTTCGCCTTCATACTCAATGTTCCACTCAGGTAGCCCGTCATCAGCTTGATGGCAACGGATGATAAGACCCTTAAGAGGACAATCCCGGCGAAGCGTCCAAGTGCTTCCAGGAATATCCAAATTGCCTTCAATGATAAAGAATGCCTGGGCAGATGGATCCGAAGGATCTGTCTGCAAAGCAGTTTCAAATTCCTCCAAAGATGCCGCTACAAGATCATCAGCCAAGGTAATCATATACGTACGGACTGGATTTCCGTTTTCGTTACTATGTCCGCCGAAGGCATCATCATTCTTGTAACAGGCAGTTGCAAGAAAGAGGACAAGGCAACCCAGAAATAATAATTGTTTCATATTCTTACCATCTGAAACCCACTCCTCCACGGGCAATATAGACATCACCGAAACCTAACTCGAAAAAGCCGAAGATCCTTTCTCCTCCCCATTGGAGTCCAAGCGGGGCAATCTGCCAGGCAGGATAAAAGCTCTTCCCTTTCCATTCTCCCGTGGTTAATTGCCCTCCCACACCGATTTTACCATAGATCTTGAAATGCGGCTCATCCAGTGCCATCAAATTTACGAAGGGTAACAGCGAATAATACTGTTGGGAACAGGACTGGATTTCTCTGTCTGGAAAAGCACGGGGCGGGATACTATTTACCCGCATGAAACCCAGGGAAAATTCCAAGCCCGGTCTCAGCCATCCCTTCAGCGTATATGAGTAATCGACACTGAATACCGGTGCGGAGTCCAGTTGCAAAGACTCTTCATACAAACAATAGAGATCCGTTCCCGCGTAAAAGAAGCGGGAGGCGAAATCAAAAACATGCCGGGTCCCCGCTGCAGGGCCGGAAATCCCGATACGCAGTTCGTGCGGCCCCTGTGCGTGAAGCACTCCGCCGAAAAATACCATCAATATGATGCAAAAAAGCAGCTTTTTAACCATAGCATTTAATGGGACACCCGTCACAATCCCGTACAAATGTAGCCTGATTTTGCTTAAAAAAAAACTTTCAGGAAAGCACCGATATGCCCACGAAGAAACTTATATTTGCAGCATATGAAAATCAAATTGAAAAAGATCATCGCTTTTACCGCCATAGCATTAGCGCTTGCGGGCTGCAGGAGGGCGCCGGAAGTGCTTCACGTGTATTCCGTTTTCGTAGAGGAGGAGCTGCAGGTCCTGCGGACTCCATGCCGGGATTTTTCTGCCAGGGAACTTCGGAGTGCCGCTTTCCGGAGGCTGGCGGCCGACATGGTGGCCACCGTAACCTCTCCCGAACAGGGAGGCGTAGGAATAGCCGCACCGCAGGTAGGCGACTCGCGCCGAGTCATCGTGGTGTGCCGCCTGGACAAGCCCGGGGAGCCATATGAAGTCTATCCAAACGTGCATCTGGATTCGCTCTGGGGGCCTGTCAACGTCGGGCCGGAAGGCTGCCTCAGCATAGTGCCTTACAGGGGGGATGTGCCGCGCAGTGAATATGCCAGCGTAAGATATGTAGATCCCGTCACCAGGGAGCAGAAACAGGAGACGGTCTCGGGCTATGTCGCACGCATCTTCCAGCACGAATGCGACCACCTCGACGGCATCCTGTACACAGACCGCTGCGACACAGTCAAGGTAAATGAGAGCTGGAAGGCGGAAAAGGGGGTGGAAGTGGAGGTTCCCCAAGTAGTGAAGGACCATCCCTTCCGCGCAGAATTCACCGCCCTGGAGGCCGGCGCGAAGACATGCAGGGCCATCGACCTGTTCAACGGGAAAGACTTCACGAATTTCACTATATTCAAGAAAGACGGAGGATTCTTCGACCCCCTGCTCCCCGGCTTCGAGACCGTTTCAGACCCCCTCTTCAAGGGGACCAAGGCCGTGGGAATCAGGCATATGAATGCTTCCTCCGACCCTGCAGGCGACCTCGTCGTAGAGGACGGGATGATGCATATGAGCGGCGAGGGACTCGGATATGCCGTCACGCGCGAAGCATATGGGAATTATTATTTCCGAGTACGAATGCGCTTCGGGACATATACCACCGCGGACCCGGGAGTCGAATGGGATGGCGGCATTCTTTACCATGTAGGTCCCGAAGACGGCTTCTGGCCCATATGCGTGGAATGCCAGGGAATGAAGGACCGTTTTTGTGACTATTGGTTCGTGGGCGGAGCCACCGGAAAGACCACAGGACATACTGTAGAACCTCACGGAAGGAATTTCCGAGTTCTCCGCAGCGGCGGGACCGAGAACCCGATAAATGAATGGAACACCATGGAATTCATCACCCTGGGTGACAAGTCCTGGCACTACCTCAACGGTGAACTGGTAAACGAAGCCACCGACATGAACGTCAGCTCAGGAAGGATCCTGGTACAGCTTGAGGAGAGTGAAGCGTTCTACAAAGACCTGCTGCTCATCCCCCTGAAATAAGACCGGGACCTCTTACTAGATGTACACGACTATGTAGTACATCATCACACCTGAGACCACCAGCTTGAGTCCTGTCCCGACCAAGAAGCCCAGGAAGGCGCCGATGGAGGACTTGAATGAAGTCCAGACACCGTGGTCGCTGAAGAAGAAGTCGAAAAGGAAGGCCCCCAGGAGAGCTCCCAGGAAAATACCTACAGGCGGATAAATCAGCCCGAAAACCATTCCGATCACAGTTCCCCATCCGGCATAGCGGCTGCCTCCGGTCGCCTTTGTAAGCCAGGAAGGGAAAACGTAATCAACCACCGACACGATGATGACCACGGCGAGCCATATGAGCAGGAATGTCAGGCTCATGGGGTCGCCGGCTCCGTTGACACCCTTTGAAAGGAAGGCTAAAAACAACCCGACCCAACTTAAAGGTGGGCCGGGAAGTCCCGGAGCCACCGAGCCTATGAGCCCGATGACTCCAAGTGTCAATGCCAATACGGCGAGAAAAGTGTGCATGTCTATCCGGGAGGAGTCTGCCGACCACAAAGAAGCGGCCTGGACAGACTAGGTGTTCATTGCCCCGCAGACATTGATGACCTGTCCGGAAACATATGAGGAAAGGTCACTTGCGAGGAAGAGGGCGACATTGGCGATGTCCTCCGGGGTACCGCCGCGGCGGAGCGGGATCTGCTGGGTCCACTGCTTGCGTACCTCCTCGGGGAGCTTGGCGGTCATGTCAGAGATGATGAATCCCGGGGCGATGCAGTTGGCCCTGATGCCCTTCGGACCCATCTCCTTGGCTACCGACTTGGCAAGTCCGATCAGACCAGCCTTGGAAGCCGAGTAGTTGCTCTGGCCGGCATTGCCGGAAACGCCTACTACTGAGGACATGTTGATAATGCTTCCTCCCCTCTGGCGCATCATGACGGGGGTGACAGCATGGGTAAAGTTGAAAGCGGATTTGAGGTTGACAGTAAGGACTGCATCCCACTGGGCCTCGGTCATGCGCAGCATCAGTCCGTCCTTGGTGATACCGGCGTTGTTGACCAGGATATCTATATGTCCGAACTCAGCCAGTACGTCGGCGACCACCTGGTGGGTCTCATCGAAATTCGCTGCGTTGGAAGCATATGCCTTGACCTTGTGTCCGAAAGCTTCGATCTCAGCTACGGTCTTCTGGCCGTTCTCGTCTATCACGAGGTCGGTGAAAGCTATGTCAGCGCCTTCTGAGGCGAACCTGAGGGCAATCGCCTTTCCAATTCCTCTCGCGGCTCCTGTGATGAGCGCGGTTTTGCCATCTAATAATCCCATATTCTTTGTTTCTTGTTTTTACAAAATTACTCCGAATCAGCGTATAAGCCAAATTTTTGGTCCCATTGTGGTGGAAAATCCCTAAATTTGGCGAAAAATAGATAGCGAAGCGAAAAAAAGAAAGTGTTATGTCTGAGATAAGGGATACCGGCCTGTGGCCTTCCGGAAAACTGAAGATTGACTGGGTAAAGGAGCATATGCCCCTGCTGAGGGGACTCGAAAAAGAATTCTCCCAGAGCAAACCATTCACTGGCATGAAGATCGCCCTTTCGGTACATCTGGAAGCCAAGACCGCCTACCTGTGCGAGGTCCTTTCCGAAGGAGGGGCCCAGATGTTCATCACGGGCAGCAACCCCCTCAGCACACAGGATGACGTGGCTGCGGCACTGGTACACGAAGGCCTGAATGTCTTTGCAGTCCATGGGGCCACCACCGAGGAATATGAAAGAGGAATTGAAAGCGTCATCAAAGCAGGTCCCCAGATCATCATCGACGACGGAGGAGACCTTGTCAACTGCATACACGGGAAATACCCTGAACTCCTCGAAGGAGTTATAGGAGGCTGCGAAGAGACCACCACCGGAATCCTCCGCCTGGAGGCCATGAACCGCGCCCGCAAGCTCCGCTTCCCGATGATGCTCGTCAACAATGCCTGCTGCAAGCATTTCTTCGACAACCGCTACGGCACGGGCCAGAGCGTATGGGACGGGATAATGCGCACCACCAACCTCATAGTCGCTGGCAAGACAGTAGTGGTAGCCGGATACGGATGGTGCGGCAAGGGCACAGCGATGCGAGCCAAAGGCCTGGGTGCTAACGTCATAGTAACTGAAGTGGACCCGGTGAAGGCGCTGGAAGCCGTGATGGACGGGTTCCGCGTCATGCCTATGATAGACGCCGCCGCCCTCGGAGACGTCTTCGTAACCGTCACGGGCTGCAACGACGTCATCACGCAGGAGCACTTCCTGAAGATGAAAAACGGGGCCATATGCTGCAATGCCGGACACTTCGACGTGGAGGTCGCGGTCGCGAAACTCGCGGAAATGGCCGTACGCTCCTGGACTGCGCGGCAGAACATCCAGGCATATGAACTCGAAAACGGGCGGACCATCTACATCCTGGCAGAGGGACGCCTGGTGAACCTGGCCTCCGGCGACGGGCACCCCGCCGAGATCATGGACATGTCCTTCGCCATCCAGGCCCTGAGCGCCAGGTGGCTGTTACAGAATCTCCGCCCCTGCACACGCAAGGACGGAGACATGCTGATAAGCGTTCCGGAGGAAATCGACAGGGAGGTCGCCATGCGGGAACTTGCCGCATGGGGCGTCTCAATGGACACCCTCACCGCCGGACAGCGCAGATACCTTTACGGGGAGTAATCCTACTTCTTGATCTTATTCCAGACCCACAGCAAGATCACGGCACCGATTACGGCGCTGATGATCTGGCCGTACCACTGTGACCAGAAGGATCCGTCTGCACCGAGCAGACCGAGAAGCCATCCGCCGACAACGCCGCCGAGAAGGCCGATGATGATGTTCCACAGGAGGCCGCCTTTGTCCTTGACTACGAAGAATCCGGCGAGCCAGCCTGCACAGGCTCCGAAGAGCAGGGTAAGAATGATATTCATGGTTTTTGATTGGTTATTGTTACTGTGAAAGTACAGTCGTGAAAGTAACGGTCTTCCCTGCAGGGATAGTGGCAGAGAATCCGGCGACATCATATTTCGAATCGTCCGGTTCTTCCGGGAGCGGCACCCAGTTCGAGGGGCGCTTCATGGAGAAGACCTCATAGGCCGGCTTGACCCTCGGGTCGGAAGAAACGGTCTTCAGGGTCCTGGTCTTGCCGCCTAGGCTCAGGACTTCCCCGTCAGCCTTTGCCTCAACCTTGGCCGTAGTCAGCATCCTCCACTGCATCTTGGCGTCCTTGCGGGGCTTTGCAGTGATTTCATCGGTGATCTTGAGGGTCTTCCCGTCGATCAGCTGGATGGTCCTTATGGCAGAAGCCACCTGGTCGGAAACGGCACCGGTCATGTCGAGCCTGGCGCCCATGCACTCTTTGGTGTCATATGTCTCGATCATCTTGGCTTCACCCATGACATTGTGGTCGGTCGGATGGATCTTGTCCTTGACGCTGCCGTCCGGGTTCAGGAAGGTCAAGGTGCTGTGTCCCAAGTTGTTCATCCTCATGATGTCCCAGCGGCGGCCTTTCTGGCTGTTGCTCCAGAACTCCGCATTCCCGACAGCGTTCTCCATGGTGGAATAAGTCGGACGCTGGAGGTCCTCCGACCAGCGGACGCCCTCGGCCTCGAACACGAAGGAACCGGCGTCCATATGTCCGTGTCCGCCGGCTGCATAACCGCCCTTGATTCCCAGGTAAACGTCCTTGTCATCGAAGGTCCAGCCGGTGTGCACTATGGCTACGGGAATCTTGCCCTGTCCGTACCACATGTCCTTTGCGGGACGGAGGCCGCCTTCGCCCTTGAAACCGCAGTCCTTTATGAAGCAGGGCACGGCAGGAGCCATGCGGATGCCTTCCTGGGTAACCTTGTTGCCGTACTTGCCTTCCCTCATGAGCCTGAGCTCGTTCATGGCAAGGGTCTCGTCATTCTGCTTGGCTGCGAACCACCACATGCCGACATTGATGGTTTCGGCCGGGGTTCCTCCGTCAGCATATGAGAAGTCTCCCCCGTTCGGCGTGGCCATGAAAAGCATGTACTCTCCGGACTTGAGGTAGCCCTCGGTCTGGGAAAGTCCTGCATCATCTCCGAATGCAGTGTCCAGCATCTTCAGGAACATGGTCTGGAAACCGGTGCCGTAACCCCAGTAAACATATCCTTCCGCATAGTTCCCGTCCGGAGAATATATGGCCTTCATAGCCTTCCTGTTGGACTCGATGGCCCTTTCTATAGCGTCGGCGCAGACCTGCTTGTCTTTTTCGTAGAGCACGATCGCAGCGGCGGAAATGCCCGCGTTGCAGACCTGGTTCCAGTTGCCCATAGCCCTGTGATAACCCTGGTTCACGCTGGTGTTGATTCCGAATTCCACCATGCATTTGTGAGCCAGCGTCCTCTCCTCAAGGGTAAGGTCGTCGTAAAGCCAGTCATATGCTATTGCGGCTCCGAGAGTCATTTCGCCCGTGTCCAGGTAGTGGCTTGGATGCCAGTCCTTGAAAGCGCAGATCTCAGCGAGATTCTTCCTCGCCGCTTCGAAATACCTCTTGTCACCGGTAAGCCTGTAGGCATATGCCAGCGCAAAAATACGCCTGAGGGCATTCCTGGCCGGCCCCAGGAGTCTCTTTCCGGAAGCATCGAGTTTGTAGACGACTACCTCTTCATCGGCGAGATACTGGTCGGCAAGTTTCATTACCATTTCATGGGCTTCGCACAGGACAGGATTGTCCTTGGCCTTCTTGGTGATCCTGACCTTCAGGTCCTTGAAGTCCCGGGCGGTCATCATGAGCCTGGGATGGCCAAGCTGAGCCATTTTACCGTAATCAAATGTCCCGACGATGTCTGCAGCCGGGTCATCGGGTTCTTCCTGGATAGCTTTACCGCCGCAGGAATTCATGATAAACGCAGCGGCAGCGATAGACAAAAAGAAAAACAGGGTCTTTTTCATGATATGTGGTATTTACGCTTAAATATAAGAAAAAAGCCTATATTTACAAAAACACAACAGCATATGAAACAATTACTTCTCTCCATTGTTACCGTAGCAGCGCTCTCCATGCTGCTGTCTTGCAACCCGGGGGTTCCGAAAGGTTTCGTCGAAGAGCCGGATGACCAGTCCCCCGATGTAGTAAAGACTTTCGACTACGGGCAGATGGCCGCCCTGGGCCACCCGAGGATCCTCATGACCGCGGATGACTTCAAGGGACTCAAGTTGAAAGTCGGGCGCAAGGCGGCGGACCACAAGCTCCTCAAAGATGCAAACGACATGGTGATCGCCCTTGCCGATGAATTTGTAAGCAACGGAGAAGTAATTGAATATAAGCTCGATGCTGCCGGGAAACGACTCCTTTCGCAGTCCCGCAAGGCCCTCAAGAGGCTCTTCGCCCTGGCATATGCCTACCAGATGACCAGGGACGCGAAGTATCTCGACGCGGCCATCAAGGACCTGCGCGACATATGCGCGTTCCCGGACTGGCACCCGAGCCACTACCTGGACACCGCAGAGATGTCCCTCGCCGCTGCAATAGCATATGACTGGCTTTACTATGACCTTCCGCTGGACCTGAGGGAGATGCTCCACAAATGCCTGGTGGAATACGGCATGAAGACGAGCGTCGGGCAGAGCTATCACCGGGCCATAGGCAACTGGAACCAGGTCTGCAACGCCGGTATGATCGCCGCGGCCCTGGCCGTTTACGAGAAAGACAAGGCCATCAGCATAGATATAATCGAGGACGCCGTTGCAAGCAATAAACAGGCTATGCAGGGCATATACTCCCCTGACGGGAACTACGCCGAAGGCTACGGCTACTGGCACTACGGAACCGGTTTCCAGAGCATCCTCATGAAACTGCTCCAGACTGCGTTCGGAAGCACCGCCGGACTGACCGAGGTCGAGGGCTTCATGAAGACCGCAGGATACATCCTCTTCATGGCCGCTCCCTCCGGAGGATCGTTCTCATATGCCGATGGAGGAACCCGCGAGCAGAGGGTCCTTCCTGCCATGTGGTGGTTTGCCGCCCAGACCGGTGACGAATCACTCCTGATCAACGAGGTCCGCAACCTGGAAAGCGGCTTCTACCTGTCTACGAAAGACCGCCTGTCAGCAGCTGTCCCGGTCTTCATGAATGACTTTGAGCCAAAGGGAGAAACCGATGCCGTGCCTTCCTCATATGTCTGGAGCGGTAACGGGAAAGTCCCCGTCACCATAGTACACACCGGCTGGAAGTTCGACGACAGCGATGTCTATCTTGGAATCAAGGGCGGAGCGCCCAACGGCGGCCACGGACATATGGATGCAGGTTCGTTCGTCTTTGAATCCAAGGGAGTACGCTGGTCGGACGACCTCCACAGGCCCGATTATGCGACCATGGAGAATGAACTCGGAAATTCCGGATTCTGGAGCAATGCACAGGACGGCCTGCGCTGGGACCTTTTCAGGATGAACAATATCGGGCACAGCACTTTGGCATTCCTCAACTCAGATAAGAGCGTAAAGGACAAGAGGCATGTAACCGACCAGATTGTCAGCGGGAAGACCCAATTCAAACAGGTCTATGACAGCCCTGACGGCTACGGGGCTACCCTGGACGTAACTCCCGCATATGCCGATGCCGTCGAATCCGCCAGCAGGACATTCAAGGTGGTAGGAGGCAAATTGGTCATATGCGATGAAATCACCGCGAAAAAGAACATGCCGGCTAAGTTCCAGTGGAGGATGATAGGCCAGAATGAAGTGGCAGTCAATCCAGACGGAGAAGTCCTTACCCAGAAGGGGAAGAACCTGAAACTCAGCACGGTAAGCTCCGACAAAAATACGAAGGTAACATATGGATGCTGGGAGGCAGCACGTCCTGCCGACTGGATCAGGCGCGACTATGAGCCGGAGAACCCGGGTTACACGGTGGCCGGATTCACGGCTACGGTTCCCGCCGGGAAGACCGTGACCTTCACCACTACCCTTGAGTAGCCTCCGGGGCCTTACATGGCTTCGATGACGGGCCCGACGATGCCGGAAACGGCCTCAGATTCAATCAGGAAGCCGTCATGACCGAAATGCGAACTGAATTCCTTATAGCGGGCGCCGGGAATGGCGTCCGCCATTTCTTTCATTTCATATGGCGGGAAAATCAGGTCGCTGTCGATCGCCACTACCAAGGAATCGGCACGTATTTCCCCAAGAGCCTTCCAGACACCTCCGCGGCCGCGGCCTACGTTCTGGCTGTCAACCGAATAGGAAAGGTACCAATAGGAGTAGGCATCAAAACGGCGGGAGAGCTTCTGCCCCTGGTAGCGCTGGTAAGAACATGAACGCTCCGGGAATATGGTGTCTTCGTCGGTTTCGTATTGCTTGCGGTTGTAGCCGTCTTCGCTGCGGTAGGAAATGAGGGCGATGGACCTGGCGCACTCCAGGCCTTTCCTGCCGCCTTCAAGGCTCCCGCAGGCGCGGAAGGACGGATCGGCCTCAAGGGCCATTCGCTGGGATTCCTCGAATGCGGTCAGCCAGGGGGTCACCCTCGGGAGGGTTGCCATGAATACGGCCCTGCGTATGACATCCGGGTACATTATGGACATCTCAAGGGCCTGGAAGCCTCCGATACTGGCTCCGATCAGAAGGTCTATGTGTTCAATGCCGAGGCTTTCCCTGACAATGTTCAGGCCGCGGACTATGTCCCGTACGGTCACCCTCGGAAAATCGAAATAATAGGGCTTCCCGGTCTTAGGATTGATGCTGGCGGGCCCTGATGAGCCGTAGCAGGAGCCTATCATGTTGACGCATATGACAAAGAACCTTTCGGTGTCGAACAGTTTGCCGGGGCCGGTGAGTTCGGGCCACCAGTCTTCAACATCTGAATCCGCAGTCAGGGCATGGCAGATCCATATGACCTTGCGGGGGTCATGTCCGGTACCGTCGTCCATCTCGCCGTATTGGACGGGAGATGTGTGATAGACTATTTCTATGCCATCGAGGCTGCCTCCGGCCTCGAAATCGAAACGGGCCTTGGAAACGAGTTTATGAGGTACCATGTATGTTTCTTTGATCCATGCTTTTCAGTGTCTGGGCAATGAGCCCGTCCAGCGGTTCCTTGAGGAAGGTTCCGGCTCGCATGCCGTAGTCTTCGCAGGTCTTGGAGAGGATGTCCCGGAAAACGAATCCGACGGAGCCGCAACAGTTGAATTCATATGACCTGTAATCGGGATAATGGGTCACCACATTCTCGAAAAGGTCACGGAAAGAGCTCTCAACCAGTTGCTTGAAATAAGGGATGTCCAGGTGGCCGGCGATAAGCCTGGTGAAGCCTGCGCACCAGCGGTTGGGGAAGGATTCCTTGTAAACCCTGGAGAGGATTCCGTCCGGTTCCAAGCCTATGGCTTCACGGGCCAGGGCCAGGGCCTCAGGCGGCATCTGGCCGCGAAGATAGTCCCGTACCAGACGCTTGCCCATATAGGCGCCGCTGCCTTCGTCTCCCAGGACATAGCCCAGAGACATAATGTTCCGGACAATGAAACCGCCTTCGCATATGCATGTGTTCATTCCTGTACCGAGGATGGAAGCGAAGCCCTTTCCACGGCCAAGGAGGGCCCTGGCGGCGCCGAGGGTGTCAGACTGTGAATCCACTGCGGCATTCGGGAAAGCCGCCTTCAGGGCGACATTCATCCCGGCCTGGAGCGCCGGACGCACTCCGGCCCCATAGAATTCAACCTCAGTTACTTCCATGGGATCCACACCTTTCGGGAAATGGGCGGCGATGTCTTCGCCTATCTCCTTCTCGGAGATGTAATACGGATTGTAACCGAATCCGGAGAAGCGGATTACTTCTCCCGAAGTGTCAATTGCAGCCCAATCAGTAGTGGTGGCTCCGCTGTCGGCAATGAGTTTCATGTCCTTATTTCAACACTGTCGTAAATGTCACGGTCTTGCCGGCGGGGACGGTTGCAGTGAAGCCTGCAACGGTGTATCCGGGATTCTCGGGATCCCAGTCGCGTTTCGGCCAGTCAGAGGGACGGACAGGCTCCCAGGAAGTATATTTCACTTTTACATTCTTGTCGGAGCTCCCGGTGCTGAGATTCAAAGTCTTACCCTTCTGGGTCAGGACCTCTCCGTCAGCCTTTACCTCGACAGCGGCAGGAGTGAGCATCCTCCACTGCATCTGGGCGGCCATCCTCGGTTTCGCGGTTATTTCGTCTATGATGAAGAGCTGGTCGCCGACAAGTTTGACAGTCCTGTGCGCGGAAGCGACAGCATCGGCATAAGGAGCCGTCAGGTCGAGTTTCGCACCATAACCTTCGGCGCTGTCATATGTCTCTTCAATCGTCGCCTTTCCGGAGACGATCTGGTCGGAAACATGTATCTTGTCCTTTACGCTCTTGTCGTTGTTCATGAAAGACAAGGTGCTGTGGCCGAAGTTGTTCATCCTGAAGATATCCCAGCGAAGGCCTTTCTGGGAATTGTCCCAGAAATCCCCGCCGGCAGCCCATGTCGCGTTTTCCATCTTGGCATAATCCGGCCTCGTGAGGTCATCTGACCAGCGGATCCCGTTCGATTCATATACGAAAGATCCAGCGTCCATGTGCCCGTGCCCGCCGTTGGGGGCTCCTCCCTTGATTCCGACGTATTTGTCGGTGTCATCGAACTTCCAGCCTGTGTGTACCATAGCCACGGGCACTTTTCCGGTGCCGCTCCAGAAGGACTTGGCGGGGACTTTTCCGGTTTCTCCCGAGAATCCGGTTTCGCGGATGAAAATAGGTATGGTAGTCAAGGTCCTGCTGTTGCTCTTGTCGTAAAGGCCGGCCTTGAGATAACGGATCTCATTCACAAGCAGTGATTCATCGCCGGTCTGGGCTGCAAACCACCACATCGCAGGCATACCTCCGGCTACCTTTGGGCGGGAATTATCCCCATCGGGGCGTATGAAAGAACTGCCGCCGTCGGCATATGAAAAATTCCCTCCTGTCGGTGTAGTCATAAAGAGCATGTACTCGCCGGTCTTCATGAAGCCTTCGGTTTCCGTAAGGCCCGCCGTGCTTCCGAAAGCCGTGTCCAGCATCTTCAGGAGCATAGTCTCGAATCCGGTGCCATAGCTCCAATATCCGTAGCCTTCGGCATAGTTTCCGTCCGGTGCATATATGGCTTTCTGAGCGGTCATATTCGTCTTGACGGCAGTCTCTATGATTTCGGTACTTATCGCCTTGTCCTTTTCATAGACTGCTATCGCTGCCGCCACGATACCGCAGTTGCAGACCTGGTTCCAGTTTCCCATCGCACGATGGTAGCTTTTGCCGATGCTGGTCTTCAGGCCGAATTCGACCATTGCCTTGTGAGCCGCCTCCCTCAAGTCCAGGGGAAGGTCGTAATAAAGCCAATCATATGCAATCGCAGCAGCCAGCGCCATCTCCCCGGTATCGAGATAATGGCTGGGGTGCCAGTCCTTCAGGGCGCAGATCTCCCTGAGGTTCTTTACCACTGCGTCGAAATATTTCCGGTCTCCCGTGACCTTGTAGGCATATGACATGGGGAAGATCCGCTGCACAGCCTTGTTGGACTGGGCGAGAAGCCTCTTCCCAGATTCGTCGAGCTTGTACTCGATCGATTCGTCCATGGCGACATACCTCTCCGCCTGCGCAAGCACTATCCTGTTTCCCTCGACGAGGAGCTTGTTTTGGTCGGGGTGTTTCTTGATCCTGGCTTTCAGGTCCTTGAAACCATCAGCGGTCATGAAGAGGCGCGGATGGCCGAGAGCGGCCATCTTCCCGTAATCAAAAGTGATTACTGTGTCCTGTGCAGGATCGTCCGGTTCTTCCGTGAAGCCCTTGGGGATACCGGAGTTGTTGCATGCACCAAGCATTAAGACAGCAGCGGCTGCTGCGATGGAGAGGAGGAAGTTTTTCATATCTGGTTGTTTTGTGTAAAAATAAACTTTTTTCACTATAATGGC
>CADCQP010000232.1 GCA_902803535.1 uncultured Bacteroidia bacterium
GCTACAAGACGGTAGGTTTCGGGATGGATTCCTTTTTTCATGATTCTATAAAATTATTTAATTCTGCTTTTTGAGCCGACAAATATAAGAACTTTTCTTCTTTCTACCAAAACAGATGTCAATTATTTCATGCGGAAAGGCTGATCATCGTACAGGCAGAAGCGTTTTGCCTTCCTGATCCATTTCTGCTCAGAGACCTTGACATGTTCGCGGACGTCCATGAGGCTCAGGTCTCCACCGGAAAGGAATTCGGCAATCACCGGATCTGCCAGCTTGGCCCAGAATTCAGGGAGCAGTTCGAACTGGGAGTACCGGCCCTGGAACCAGCGCATCAACTGCACCGTGTGGAGCAGCGAATGGTATTCGGCTCCGGGAGACAGCATTATCTGCCATCCGTAACAGCGCTGTCCACTGTACCGCCCCGCCGAAGGAGTGAATGTACACGGGCGCATCATCGCCCCCTGTGGAACAGGAGGGGATTCAAGGGTGCTGTTCTTGATGAATGGAGCACCTATGTATTCATATGGCCTGGATGTCCCGATCCCGGGAGTGATCGTAGTGTTGTTCCACAGGCCGCCTCCGGAATACATCATGCAGGTGAACAGTCCCGGGATGTCCGAAGCCGGGGCGATGGTCCATGGCATCAGCTGGGAATTGGAATCGGAAGCCCTGTAGGAAATTACGTGCAAAGGGAACCTGGCTTGTATCCCGGAATAGTACAAATTACAAAGTTCACCTAGCGTAAGCCCGTGACGATGAGCAACCTTAGGAACATGTATCTCATGTAATCCTTCAGGCATTGTACCCTCTACCACACGGCCTGCCGGATTGATGTGGTCGACAATGTAGAGGGCAGGGGCTCCGTCATCCATTTCTGATAGGGTATCCATCAGGGAGATCACGTCCCTGGTGTAGTTGAAATAGCGTGCACCGACATCCTGGATTTCCACGACTATTGCGTTCAAGGGCTCCAGGTCCTCCGGAGTAAAGTCTATGTGATTGGTCCCGGGAGTGAGTTCTGCCTCACGCGGGTAAAACACCCGGGCGAGATTCCTCCGCTCCTTGAACAAGTCGTACATGTAGCGGCTGCGTCCGGTGTCCCAGCAGTTCTGGGTACAGAAGCAGCCTACTTTCCCGCTTATGAGGGCCTTGTCCACCTGGTCCTCCAGAGGTGTCGTCCTGAAAGAAAACATCGACCTAGCGGATTAAGCGATGCACGAATCCGAGCAACTCATTCGAAAGCTCCTGGGCTGCATCTTCCGTCGGGGCTTCGGCATATATGCGGATGATCGGCTCAGTGTTGGACTTGCGCAGATGAACCCACTTCCGTTCCTCGTCGAAGTCTATCTTGACTCCGTCGATGTCGGTAATGCGGCCTTTCGAGGCATATTCTTTCTTGACCTCGCTGAGGATAAAGTCGATTACTGAGCTGTCACTCAAGTCGATACGATTCTTTACTATGGTATATTGGGGCAGGGAAGCCTTGATCTCGGTCATCTTGGCGCCACGCGCGGCAAGATAGCTCAGGAAAAGTCCGACGCCCACCATGGCATCACGCCCGCAATGGGCCCGCGGGAATATCACGCCGCCGTTCCCTTCGCCTCCGAACAGGGCATTCTTGGAGTGGATCATCGTAGTGACGTTGACTTCCCCTACAGCCGCGGCATAATAGGTACCGCCCCATTTCTCTGTAACGTCCCTCAAGGCTCTGGAGGAGGAAAGATTTGAGACAGTGACAGGTGCATATGGTGCAGTTGCCTCTTCAAGGGTGACGTTCTCGGTGCTGGCTATGGAAGATGCGCGGGAAAGCAGGTAGTCGGCAATCGACACCAGGGTGTTCTCCTCGATGAACGGAGACCCGTCTTCACATATGAATGCAAGCCTGTCCACGTCCGGATCCACGCTGATTCCGAGGTCGGCATGGTAATCTACTACGGTATTGCTCAGTTCCACAAGGTTTGACGGAAGGGGTTCGGGATTGTGGGCGAAGTCTCCGCTTACCTCCTGGTTTATCGTAATGCAGTTGACTCCAAGTCTTTCCAGCAGACGGGGCATAATGATCGCCCCTACGGAATTGACAGGGTCAAGTACGACAGTGAAGCCGGCATTGCGTATGGCCTCGCAGTCGACATCCCTCAGGGCGAGGACGGATTCGATGTGCTCGTCAGTGAAATCATGCTCAGTGACGTGACCGAGCTCATCGACCCCGGCGAAATCGAAATTCCCGGACTCGGCACAGTCCAGCACGGCCTGCCCCTCGGCAGCTGTCAGGAATTCACCTTTTTCATTGAGGAGTTTCAGAGCATTCCACTGGCGCGGGTTATGGGAAGCGGTTATGATGATCCCTCCGTCTGCCTTCGACAGGACTACGGCCATCTCGGTTGTAGGAGTTGAAGCATATCCGCACTTGACCACATCCACCCCGCATGACACAAGGGTACCGGTGACCAGGTCTTCTACCATGGCCCCGGAGATCCTGCCGTCCTTACCGACTACGACTTTGTATTTCTCACCGTTAGCCTGTGGCTTGCGTTCACGCATGCATGCGCAATAGGCATAGACGAATTTTACGATATCAACGGGGGTCAGACTTTCACCCGGTACCCCTCCGATTGTACCCCTGATACCGGAAATTGACTTAATAAGTGGCATGATTATTCAATTTAGTCAAAGAAAGCTCAAAATAATTTGAAAGATTCTTTTTTTTACATAATTTTGCAGAACCAAATGCTGGGTTCGTATAACGGTTAGTACTCAAGATTCTCAATCTTGCAATAGGAGTTCGATTCTCCTACCCAGTACAAGGGTGCCGGA
>CADCQP010000233.1 GCA_902803535.1 uncultured Bacteroidia bacterium
GGAAGGGGCCCGCCGCGTAGCGGTGGGAAGGATGGAGCGAAGCGGAAGGTTTGTCGGTGCGACCTGCCCTCGGACTACATCCGGCGTTTTCTCCAGTAGACAGTCAGATAGATACAGCGGACCAGGAGATGGGCCATGTACGCAGTGAAAAGGATGTGCATGGCAGCGAATCCGTAGCGTCCCGGTGCGCCGGGACCGGGGTCAGGGCCGAAGGAAAGGGCCGGGAGCCCGGAAGCGGTGTTCAATATGGAGATACCTGCAATCCAGACTATTACCGAGAACAGTACGAAGTACAGGGAAGAGTTTCTCAATGGGCGTGTCAGGGTCGCGCCTACATAGATCCCGTCCCACGTGAAGGCAGGGCAGCCCAGAAGGGGCATCAGTACTATCCATGGCACGAACCTTCTTGAAGCCGCTATCACTGTAGTATCGGGCGTGAAGATCCGGAACATCGGAATGCTCAGGCATGCATTCAGGATCATGAACACTGCGGCAATGGACATGCTCCATATGAACACGTTCCGTACGGTCATGTTTACCATTCCGGGACGCCGCTCGCCTGTAAAGCGTCCGGTAAGGGCCTCTCCGGCATATGCGAATCCGTCGGTGAAATAGCTGAAGAACATCATGATCTTCATGATAAGCGCCCCGCTGGCCAGAAGCACATCCCCGTACCGTGCGGAAATGGCCGTGAATCCGGTATATATCACAAGGAAGCACAGGCTCCTCACCAGCAGGTCACCGTTCATGGAGAAGAATTCCCTCATCCCACTTCCCGAGAAGGCATTGCGGATTGTCTCTCTGTCAGTCTCCTTGAACACTTTCCGGTATTTTACCGCAATGACTGCCAGGCTGAAAGCCAGGGCTGTGTACTGGGCCATTATGGTACCTGCGGCGATGCCGTCAAACCCCATTGCCGGGATGCCGATTGCCGGTACCCCGAATGCCAGGCATATGCTTGCCGACGTGTTGACGAAGAAGACGATGAGGTCTGCCGCCATGGGGCTTACGCTGTCCTGCATCCCGATGAACCAGCCTTTGAAGGCCATCAGCGAGAGGGCGGCAGGAGCGGCCCATATCCTCATCATGAAATACCGCGTGGCCAGTTCACGGACCTCCGGGGTGCAGTGGACTACTGCGAAAGCCAGCTTCAGGAAAGGCAGCCGGATGGCAACCAGAAGCAATCCAGCAAGCAGCCCCGTAACGGCGGCCCTGGCCAGGATGCCTGCCTGGCCGGAGGTGTCACCCCTCCCGAAAGCCTGGGCGGTAGTCCCGCCGGTCCCGGCCCTCAGGAAGGCGAAGTTCCAGTAGAGCAGGTCAAAGAGGGTGGAGCCTACCGTAAGGGCGCCGATCAGGGCGGCCGACGCGCCTCCCAGGTGACCGGCTACGGCCATATCGACCATCCCCACCAGCGGGATGCTGATGTTCGCCAGGATGCTCGGCAGGGCGAGCCTTAGGATTTCCCTGTCCAATGGTTTCACGGGTGCGAAGTTAGCATAATTCCGGCATCTTTTCTAACTTTGCAACTCCATATGTAATTACGCGCGGATGAGGTTTTACAATTATTTCAGGATCAGCAAGCCGTCGGCCTTGAAAGTGCCGCCGGAGCAGGTGGACAAGACCTACAGAAGCCTCAGGAACAAGACTTTCTGGGGCATTACAGTGGCTTACAGCCTGTATTACATATGCCGCATGACCCTGAGCGTGGTGAAGCAGCCCGTGATCGACGGCGGAATCCTCACCGCATCCCAGCTGGGTGTGATCGGCTCCGCGCTGCTTTTCGCATATGCAATAGGCAAGTTCATGAACGGCTTCCTTGCGGACTATTGCAACATCCGCCGTTTCATGGGCGCAGGCCTCGTGGTCTCAGCCCTGCTGAATCTCGTGATGGGGGCCCTCGGCCTGATGCAGAGCACCCTTGGAATATCATCCCTGGTGCTTTTCGTCCTGTTTTCCGTGACGTGGTGCATCAACGGCTGGGTACAGTCCATGGGGGCTCCACCTGCCGTAATCAGCCTTTCACGGTGGTTCCCGCTGCGCACCAGGGGCACATACTACAGCATAGTTTGTTCTACTCCTTACCTTGGCAAGTTCCTGTCAATGGTCCTGACCGGAGGCGTTGTGGCTGCCCTCGGCTGGCAGTATGGATTCCTGTTCGCGACGTTAGGTGGACTCATAGGTGCGGCAGTCATATATGCCTTCGTGAGCGATACTCCTGAAAGCTGCGGGCTTCCCTCGGTGCAGGAACTGTCCGGCGAGCAGATGCGGAAATCCGACTCCATGCCGACCAGGGAACTCCAGAAGCATGTGATCAGGCATCCAGGCATATGGATAATCGCCCTTTCGTGCTCTTTCGTGTATATCACCCAGTACGGCCTGTCCAACTGGGGAGTGCTTTTCCTTCAGAAAGCCAAGGGCTTCTCCTTGACCCAGGCGGTGTGGATAATCGGTTTCTCGGAGTCTTTCGGGATCGCCGGCACGGTGCTGTCAGGATGGCTGTCCGACAAGGTCTTCCATGGTAACCGGGCTCTTCCCGTAGCCCTGTCCGGAGCAGTATGCCTTGCAGCCCTGTGCGCATTCATGTTCCTGGGCGGTTCGGCCGTGATGAACATAGTCTACGTGGGAGTCTTCAGCCTGGCGATAGGCGTTGTATATTGTATTGTAGGCGGACTGATGGCCCTGGATATCGTCCCAAGGAAGGCGACAGGTGCAGCCCTGGGCATAGTCGGCATCTCCAGCTACGTGGCTGCCGGGCTCCAGGACATAGTCAGCGGATTCCTTATCCAGGGTGGCACTGACGGAGTTGATTACAATTTCACCGCAGTCGCCCTGTTCTGGATCGCAGCATGTGTGGTTTCAGTCGTCCTGCCGGTTGTCTCCTGGCGTCACCTCAGGCAGAAGATAGTTTGAGACAGCCATGGTACTGCGCATTTCCCTTGAATATTTTACGAAGTGGGGCGAAACCCTGTCGGTGAATTTCGGCAAGGTTTCCTATCCCATGGAATGCGTCTCCAACGGCCGTTGGAGCGTGGATATAATCGGGGCTGATTTCGGACGTCTTCACAGTTTCAATTTCGAAGTCCTGAGGGACGGAGTCCCCGTCCGCCGGGACTGGGGCGCCCACAGGCTCCTTGTACCCTCCGTTTCCGTTCCGAAAGTGCTGGACGTGAGGGCCAGGTGGCTGGAAAGGCCTGAGGAGTCGCCGTTCTGGTCTTCTATGTTCACCAACGTGGTTTTCCGCCGTCCGGTACCAAGGTCCATCCGCAAGCCGGTGTTCATGACCGGGGCCGGAAACATCACTTTCATAGTCCATTATCCCATCGTACGGCAGGATGAGGCCATAGCCATTACCGGAAGCGGCCCGCTTTTCAACAACTGGAAGAGGGTCATCCCGCTTTCGGACGTGCGCTTCCCTGTCTGGAATGTGACATTGAATGCGTCGCAGCCCTTCGAGTACAAGTTCGTGGTCATCGACAAGAAGACGAAGGCCGTGAAACACTGGGAGAAGGGAGAGAACCATTATGTGGCATATGTCCCGTCGCGGGATGTGCGCCTGATTGTTTCCGACATCGCTCCGAGTTTCGACGTACCCCGCTGGAGGGGAACGGGTACATCCATTCCCGTGTTCTCCCTCAGGAGCGAGAGCAGTTTCGGGGTGGGTGAATTCCTGGACATCAAGAAACTGGTCGACTGGGCGGCCCAGACCGGACAGAACGTGATCCAGCTGCTCCCGGTAAATGACACCTCTGCTTCCGGTTCCTGGAAAGATTCTTATCCCTACAATGCGATTTCCTCTTTCGCGCTTCATCCGCAGTACATAAACCTTCCGGCGGCCGGGGTGAGGATCAACAAGGAGTACAAAAAACTCCGCAGTGAGCTGAATTCCTTGGAAACGCTTAATTATGAGTGGGTAAACAAGGAAAAAAGGAGGCTCTTGAAATCTTATTTCCGGGAGTTCGGGCGCAAGATTGCCGCGACGTCAGGATTCAGGGAATTCTGCAGGGAGAATGAGCATTGGCTCAAGCCATATGCTGCCTGGTGCATGCTCCGGGATGAGTCTGGCACTTCCGATTTCCGCCAGTGGGGAGTTTACAGTACGTACAGTTCCAAGAAGATAGACAATTACTGCCGGAAGAATATCTTCGATTACGAATTCTATTGCTTCGAGCAGTTCGTGGCGGATGCCCAGCTGAAAGAGGCAGTGGCATATGCCCATTCCAAGGGGATTGTCCTCAAGGGGGACATCCCCATCGGAGTCAGCATGGACAGCGTGGACGTGTGGCGGTACCCCTCCTTCTTCCTACAGGATTCCCTCACTGGTGCGCCTCCGGACAGTTTCTCACGCGCGGGCCAGAACTGGGGCTTCCCCATATACAACTGGGATAAGATGGCCCAGGACGGGTATTCATGGTGGAAGGCCCGCCTGGCAAAGATGCAGGAGTATTTCGATGCTTTCAGGATTGACCACATCCTGGGCTTCTTCCGCATATGGGACATCCCCGCCTCATGCGGCGATGCGCTCATGGGACATTTCACACCTGCCCTGCCCTATAGCGTGAATGAACTCATGGACAAGGGATTCGACCCGATGCGTGACGAAGGGCTCTTTTTGGAGGATCCCCGCCGCAAAGGATGGTATCATCCCTGCATATGCGGTAAGGACTCCGAAGAATACAAGTCGCTCGGGGATTCGATGCGCAAGGCATATGACATTCTCTATGAAGACTTTTTCTACCACAGGCATGAGGATTTCTGGAAGGAGTCTGCACTGGAGAAACTTCCGGCACTTGTCGATTCCACGGATATGCTGGCTTGCGGGGAGGACCTTGGCATGGTTCCCGGCTGCGTACCGGAGGTGATGGGTTCGATGAATATTCTTTCGCTTGAGATCCAGAGGATGCCCAAGAAGTTCGGAGAAGCCTTCGGAGACACTTCTGCCTACCCGTATTATTCCGTCTGTGCTACAGGGACCCATGACACATCGACCCTGAGGGGCTGGTGGGAGGAGGATCCCCGGATTACGGCATCGTTCTGGCGTGATGTCCTTCATCACGAAGGAGAGGCTCCGCTCCACTGCGGCCCGCAGCTCTGCAAGGAGATTGTCGGGCAGCATCTGGACTCTCCATCCATGCTGGCCATCCTTCCACTCCAGGACTGGCTTTCCATGGACCCTGATCTCCGCTACGGGGGCAATCCGGCAGCCGAGAGGATAAACGATCCGTCTGTTTCCAGGCATTACTGGAGATGGCGGATGCACCTCACCCTCGAGAAACTCTTGTCAGCCACCGATTTCAATTCCCGCCTCAATGCCCTTATCCAAAAATCCGGCAGGGGAATCTAAGGATGCGACAGAATGAGAATCTGACCCCCTAGGGCCATTCTGTGGTAAAGGGCGTTTCCCCCTTGCTGCTGCTCCCCGGACCGGGACGGGCCGATTTGGAGACGGCAGGTTCCCGGTCTGTGGAGCAGCAGCAAGGCTTATTTGCCGGGTCAGAGGCTTATGTTAGAGCAGGACAGAGGCTTCGATGATTGGCCGGCCGCCGTGTGCGTCTTCCTCTTTGTAGCGGATAAGGAC
>CADCQP010000234.1 GCA_902803535.1 uncultured Bacteroidia bacterium
AACTTCGCGCTTGAAGGCATCAATTCCGAGAAAGTCGCGATGTCCAGTGAGGAAAGGGCCGCCCTGGCTGCTGAAGCCAAGTTTTTCAGGGGATTCGCCTACCTCACTCTCGGTGAACTCTTCGGCGGCGTCCCGCTGGTTGACCGGTTCTACGAAGAGCTGAAACTCGACTTCGAGCGTGCCACCCGTGAGGCAACCTACGAATTCGCCATAAAGGATCTGAAGGAAGCGGCCGAAAATCTCCCCGACTATCCGAAGGAAGCTGGAAGGGTAGCAAAAGGTGCTGCTTATCACTATCTTACAGAGGCCTATATCTCTTTGGCGACGATCAAGAACAATGACAAGTCCGACCTGACCCTGGCCATAGACTATGCAACGAAGGCAATCGACATGCACCCCCTGATGACCAAACGCTTCGGCACCAGGGCTGATGCGACGAGCAAGGATGTGCGTAATAAAGTCCCGGCTTACTATCCTGATGGGGATGTGTTCTTCGACCTTTTCCAGGAAGGAAACTTTGACTATTCCGAAGGCAACACTGAAGCTGTCTGGACTTTGCAGAACGATTACGAGGTTTACAAAAAGTATTCAGGATACAACTATGTTGACTGGCCGAGGAATTTCTCTTCCGTCGCAAGGGATGTCAGGTGGAATTCAGAGTATAAAACTGAGAAATCCACTGCCCCGTGGTCCACAAACATAGACCCCGAATTATACCCCGGAACCAATGTCTGCGCATATGTCGGAGGCCGTGGAATCGCCTCATATGCCCCAACAACATATGTCATCACTACGGTATGGGATGGAGATTATTTCAATGATATGCGTAACTCCCCGTGCAACATCCGCAGGAATTTCATATGCCTGGACACCCTCCATTACATGTATGGCAAACCGGTCACAATAGATATGCTCGAGCACGACAACCAGCGCATCACCGAATTCTTCCCTTGCTGGACCAAGATGGCTCCGATTGATGACTGGGGGTATGACGACCTCGAAGATGGCGGCAACCGTTCCAATATGTACTGTGACAGGTACATGGTTCGTTCTGCTGCGACAATCCTCCTAAGGGCAGAAGCCAAGTTCCGCTCCGGGGATGCAGGCGGCGCCGCTGACGACATCAACATGCTCCGCAACAGGGCAAAGTGCACTACTCTCGCAAAAGCCTCAGACATCACCATCCAGTACATCCTCGACGAAAGGGTACGTGAGCTCTGGGGTGAGGAACTCCGCTGGTGCACCCTTCTCAGGATGGGGCAGGACGGAATCAACAGCCTGAATGCTCACCAGATGTACATCGAACCTCAGACCTATTGGTTCGAGTTCTTTAAACCGTCCCACGACAAAGTAACCGATTGGACTCTCTTCCCGATTCCGCAGAAGGTCATTGACGGTAATTCTGACGCAAAGATTGAACAGAACCAGGGTTGGTAGGACGGAATCCGATTTTTTATGACTAACTTTATGGCCGGCGCATATTTACGCCGGCCATTTTAAAATCAGACCACATGAAACACTTATTCCTTAGGCTTATTGTCTGCGCAGCATTACTTCCGGGAGTCTCTCTCCTGGCTCAACAGAAACCGTCCGGCTTGAGGACCGACCTCCTGGAACACACCGGATACGGGTTGGAAAATCCTGCAGGATATGTCCGCACAATCGATTTCGGAAGCCAGAAGGCACTGATAACCTCCAGCCACCCCACATTGAGCTGGATCGTCCCCGGCACCACTAAAGACACCAGGCAGGAAGCCTGGAGAGTCATAGTAGCCGAGAATGAAAAAGACATCCTCGCAGGAAAAGGCAGCCTCTGGGACAGCGGCTGGACGGAAGACAGCCAGTCCACCGCACTCAGATACGGAGGGCCAGCCCTCAAGCCTTCGACTGCCTACTGGTGGAGCGTAAAGGTTAAAACCAACACGGAAGGAGAAAGCGGATGGGCCAGGCCGAAAGCCTTTTTCACGGCTGAGACTCTGGACGATGGTGCGACTTCCAGCTATCCTATTGTCCTGGACAGGGAGAAACCTGTGGATATCAAGGAACTGGCAGGCGGAATCCAGCAGGTGGATTTCGG
>CADCQP010000235.1 GCA_902803535.1 uncultured Bacteroidia bacterium
CATTCCGGCATCAATAGCCCAATAGGAAGCATTCAGGTAATTCCAATAAGCGATGGCGTCGGGCTTGGGGACCCTGTTGCCCTTCTTATCCCTTTCAAAGGCCAGGCCTTCGCAGCTCTCAAGCGGTTCGTAGCTGAGCCAGTCAGCCCACTCGTAGTTCCCGTTCTCGGCGGCAAGGGCCGTGTGGTCGTACTTCGTCTCATTCACATGGTTCATGAATTTCTCCATGGATTCCCAGCTCTCCTCGATTATTCCCTTGTCTCCGAACTGTTTCCAGACAGTCCAGGGAACGATGACTCCGGCATCGGCCCATCCGACACGCATCATGTTGTTGTCGCTGGCACCATACTGGGCCAGAGGAGCGACTCCGGGATATCCGCCGAGCTTGCTCTGGGTGTCGCGCACGTCACGAAGCCATTTATGGAAGAATGATGAAGTGTTCGCAAAGAAGGAACCGGCCTCTGCATATACCTGTGTATCAGCCATCCAGCCGAGCCTTTCATTACGCTGCGGGCAATCCGTGGAAACTGAGAGGTAATTGGAAAGCTGTCCCCACCAGGTGTTGGAAATAAGCTTGTTCACAAGCTCGTTACCGGTAGAGATCTTTCCTGCATCCATGTTCTTGGCAATGGAAGTCACGGGGACGGACTCGATGCTCTTTATGGTCACGTCGTCAGTAGCCGTAATGGATACGAGGCGATAGCCGAAGAAAGTGCTCCTGGGTTTGTAAGACACATCGCCCTTGGCATTGGCAAAAGTGTACTCGAGGATCATGCCGGTCTTCGGGATACGGAGGTTGAGGCGGTGAATGCTGCCCTCAGGACCGTCCATTCCGCGGGCCTTTGCGCCGTTCCCGTCATTCAGAAGCTCGGACGGAAGGCAAGTCAGCTTGGTACCCTCCTTAGCGCTGAACACGAAGGAAGGAACGGCCGAGCAGTTCTGTCCGAAGTCTATCACGAGGTTCTCACCCGGATGCACCGTCATGGGCTCGCCAGGAGTGAATTCCTTTGCAATGACTACTTTACCATATGCATCATCGCTTGCGCCCTCGATATCCTTCCATATGTAGGCACGGACCGGCTTGAGCGTAAGGTCATCGCGGTAGTATATCTCCGCACCCGCTGAAGGATAGATGCGGCCCTTGAATTCGGTATTCTCTTCAGGAGCGGAGAAGCTGTCTGCCACAGCATATCCGGGGACCTCGCGGGCATCATATGTCTCTCCGTCGAAAATGGCGGCGTGCTTCACCGGGCCGGCGATCCCGGCCTTCCAGTCCTGCGTCCCGGTCCCATAAAGTTTCTTGCTGCCGTCGGCATATGTCAGTTCGAGGACTCCGCGGAAGGCGCATTTCTTTCCTATCATTCCCTGGTGTCCGCTCGGAGTGATGATCTTGTCACCCCACCACCCTGGTGTCACCTGGGCGGAAAGGACGTTTTCTGCTCCTTTTCCCGTGCGGAAAGCCTCGGTAACATCATATGTGAATGATATCTTCGTCTTCGCATAGTGGGTGAAGCCCGGTTTCAGGACCTCTTCTCCTATGAGTTTCCCGTTGACAAAGATGTCATAGACTCCAAGTCCAGTAGTCATCCACTTCGCGGAGACCACCTTACCATCGTTCTTAACTTTCGAAACGAACCAGCTGGCACCATCTGCAGCACGTGAACCATCCTTGATCACATCGGTGACGACAGGAGCATCTGCAACTGATATCCAGCATGATGTATCCCATGCAGAATCATCCAGTGCATCCGTACGCTGTCCGTAGAAAGGTTTTTCCTGTGTAGAACAGCAGGTCAGGATCAACCCGGTCGCGAAAGCGGCTAAACAAGATTTAAAGAATGTGGTTTTCATGATAGTTATTGTTCTAATGAATGTAAATATAAGTTTTTTTTGGCAAGCAGTGAAAAAAAATCCGTATCTTGTAACAAATATCTTCATTTGGAATGAGCAAAACTGTAAAAAGAAACTTTCCTGTAGTGGGAATGGGATGTGCGGCATGCGTCGCCCGCGTTGAAGGGACCATCAAGAACCAGAATGGAGTCAAGGCGTGCAATGTCAGCCTCGCTGCCAACAGCGCCCAGGTTGAATACGATCCTGCAGTTGTCAAGTCGACCGAACTGAAGAAAGCTGTACAGGATGCCGGATATGACCTTCTGGTACAGGAAGGAGACGACGATGACGACGAAGACCACCCGGACAAAGATAACCTGGAAGAAGAAGCCGAAGACCTGAGGCGGAAGGAATACGGAAAACTGCACAGGGACATGGTCCTGGCCATTATCCTTGCTGTTTCGGTCTTTGTAGTGCAGATGGCCGTCAAGCCGTTCAGGGGGAAAGGGCTGCTGCTTCTCGCCGCGACTGCGGTCTCCGTCTTCTGGTGCGGGCGCAGATTCCACAGGGCGGCCTTGGCGCAGGCCCGTCATTTCAGGTCGAACATGGACACCCTGGTCAGCCTTTCGACTATAATATCCTTCCTGTTCAGCTGCTTCAACCTGGTCTTTCCAAGGGTAATGGGAAACGGAGATTCCCCCGCTCCTCTCTATTTCGATTCGGCTGCAATGATAACCGCCTTCATCCTCATCGGACGGATCCTGGAGGAAAAGGCAAGATATGGGACCACCGCCAGCATCCGGAAACTCATGGGCCTGAAACCCAGGAAAGTCAAGGCGGAACCCGGAGACATAATCCGCATAAAACCAGGCCAGGGCATTCCGGTGGACGGTACCGTCATCCAGGGGGCATCCTTCGTGGATGAAAGCCTGCTTACGGGCGAGCCTGTACCGGCAGAGAAATTCCCCGGATCCAAAGTGTACACGGGCACCACGAACCAGAAAGGCACGCTTCAGGTGAAAGTGGAGAAAACAGGGCCCGACACCCTCCTGTCTGGGATAATCAACATGGTCCGCAACGCGCAGGGAAGCAAAGCCAGGATCCAGCGGACAGTGGATAAGGTCGCAGCCGTCTTCGTGCCTATCATACTCCTCATCGCCATCGGCACATTCATATACTGGTGCTTCATTGCACGCGAAGGAGGAGGTTTCGGGAATGCCCTCTTGTACATGGTCAGCGTGCTGGTCATAGCATGCCCCTGTTCCCTCGGCCTGGCTACCCCTACGGCGATTGTAGCGGGCATAGGCAAGGGAGCAGACGAAGGCATACTCATCAAGGATGCAGACGCCCTCCAGACTGCCAGGAAAATCCGGAGACTGGTACTCGACAAGACCGGGACCCTGACAGTCGGCAGACCTGAAGTAATCAAGAGCAAATGGTTCGACGAAAGTGCCAAAGGCATACTCCTGGCAATGGAACAGGCCTCGGAGCATCCGCTCGCACCGGCAATCATCTCATCCCTGGGTACAGACGTCACCGCAGTGGAAATCTCAGGATTCAACGCGATTCCCGGGAAAGGGATTGAAGCCGTCTCCGGTGAAGACCGTTACTTC
The DNA here is from genome assembly GCA_902803535.1 of uncultured Bacteroidia bacterium. Lineage (GTDB taxonomy): Bacteria > Bacteroidota > Bacteroidia > Bacteroidales > UBA932 > Cryptobacteroides. Next base: position 3,444 of record CADCQP010000235.1, read on the forward strand.
GCAGGCAACACCGCCCCTGCGGGCTGCCTGGTTGGAAACGACTGGATTGATGAAGGTTACACAGTGACCTATTTCAGCCGCGGCGAAGAACTCCTCGCAGTTTTCGCCATTTCCGATTCCCTGAAGGATTCGTCGGTCGAAGCCATAGCCCAGCTTGGCCAGATGGGGATCAAGGTGTCCATGCTCACCGGCGACAATGAGAACTCCGCCAGGCTTACGGCCACGCAGGCAGGGATAAGCGACTTCAGGGCGGGTGTGCTTCCGGACGGGAAAGCCGGATATATCAAGAGCCTCCAGGACAACAAGACCATCGTGGCGATGGCGGGAGACGGCATAAACGACAGTGCCGCCCTGGCCACGGCCGACGTCAGCATCGCGATGGGGCACGGAAGCGATATAGCCATCGACACATCGATGGTCACTATAGTATCTTCAGACCTGACGAAGGTTCCCCGCCTGGTACAGCTCTCAAAAAGGACATCGAGGATAATATCCGAGAACCTGTTCTGGGCTTTCATCTACAACGTACTCGCCGTCCCCCTGGCGGCCGGGGCCTTCAACATGCAGCTGAATCCCATGATCGCCGCCGCATGCATGGCCCTCAGTTCAGTCTGCGTAGTGACCAATTCGCTCAGGCTCAGGAAATGACAACACATATGGATAACTAATGATAACCACGATGAAAAGATTAATTGCTTTGCTGAGCGTATTCGTTACGCTGGCAGCCTTCGGCTACGAGAGGGAATACGTATGGCCGAAAGGCAAGATGCCCGATGCCCAGGAAGGACAGATCGCGGCAATGACCAACGAGGCCGGGCAAAAGGATTTCAAGCCCCAGAAACACCGCATCGCATATCTGGAGTGGTATGAGGCCCCGGCAAAGAGCAACGGAGGCTGCATGATCCTGATCTCTGGCGGCGGATACTATAACTGCTGCGACGTCGGACTTGTGGAGCAGTGGCACAAGAGATTCACGGAGCTGGGATTCCAGTGCGTCAATTTCGTTTACAGGACTCCCCGCCCGGTAGGGCTGCCGATCTACCAGACAGCATGGGAAGACGGACAGCGTGCCGTCAGGATGGTACGCAGCGAGGCGGCAAAACGCGGATTCGATCCGGAGAAGATCGGAACCATTTCAATGTCAGCCGGTTCACACCTCGCGCTTCTCCTCGCCACAAGTTCCCAGACTCCCGCATATGAGAAAATAGACGCCCTCGACGAAGTTCCCTGCCACATCAACTGGGCCATAGTCAACGCGCCGGCATATGCAACCACAGACGGCGAGAACGGAACCCCGTCGACCCTTGAAGGATACGGAGTAGATGTAAAACTCAGCAGCGTCTTCAAGTTCGACGAGAAGACATGTCCCATGAGTCTCCACCATGGAGGACTGGATCCCTACTCCCCCAACGCCTCGACCCTGGTCTACAGGCAGCTGAGACGCATGCATATCCCCGCTGAAGTTCATCTTTATCCCGGAAAGCCCCACGGGGCATATGGGCTTGAAAGGGCCGTGGAATTCATGACCCAGATGGGCTTCATAGGTGAAGTCCCGGCAGAAGTCCCCATCATGGAAAGGTTCCCTGACGATTCAGCAAGGGCAGAATTGATCAAGGAAGATGTGTGGCCCGAGGGCAAGATGCCTGATGTGCAGCCCAACCAATGCGTTCCCTACATTGAATGGCATCTCCCGAAAGTCAAGAAGACCGATGCCATCCAGATAATCTATTCCGGCGGAAGCTACACCGGCAATGATCCTGACGGATTCGAAGTCGCGCCTGCCCGCCGTTATCTCAACTCTCTCGGAATGACGGTGGTAACGCTTAAGTACCGCACTCCCCGCCCGACCACGGGCCTTGCCAAGCACACTACAGCATGGCAGGACCTCCAGCGTACCATCAGGATCGTCCGCAGTGAAGCCAAGTCACGCGGACTTGACCCTGACAGGATTGGCATCATGGGAAGTTCTGCCGGCGGGCACCTCACCCTCATGGGAGTGACTTCCTCACGGCACAGGTCATATCTTCCGATAGACGCAATAGACAAGCTCCCCTGCAATGTCCAGTGGGGCATCGGGATCTATCCCGCATATGCATTGACGGACGGCCTGAACGCCAACAACAAAACAGGAGGGAATGACGACAGCGCCGTGCTGGCTCCGGAATTTTCCTTCGACCTTGACACCGCCCCGATGCTGATGATCCATGGGGACGCTGACGGCTGGGCTTCGATGAACTCCGTAAAGACCTGGGAGAAGATGCGCGCAATGGGCATCCAGTGCGAACTCCACACCCTCGCAAAACGCCCGCACTGCTTCCAGAGGACCGCTTCTCCCGGCACAGGAAGCTACACCTGGCTGGACAGGATCTGGGAATTCCTGACTGACAGGGGCTACGTAAAATAACGTCAGGCCTCCCTGATGTATCTTGAAAGATTCGCGGGCAAAAGTCCTGCGAATCTTTTTTTCATTCCGGGAGCAACAACTATGCGGCGCAGTTTCCTGCATCCCAGGAAAGCATCCACACCAATGGCCCTGAGCCCCTCGGGGAGGTTGATCTCTTCAAGCGACTCACAATAGGCAAAGGCATATGGACCAATTACTTCCAATGCCTTGTCAAGCCTGGCTTTCTTGAGCGAATAGCACTCGCTGAAGGCGGATTCACCTATGCTGAGCAAGGATGCCGGACAGCTTATCTGCCCAAGGCTCCAGCAGAGTTCGAAAGCACTGTCGCCAATTACCTGCAGGGAAGATGGAAGACGCAGGCTCCGCAGCCAGCCGCATTCCTTGAACGCTTCCATTCCGATGTGGGTGAGACCGGCGGGCAGGGTAATCTTGTCAAGCCATGAAACCCTGTCATCGTCAGGCACCTTGCGCCCCAGAGGCACATCCTCGGCCATGTAGTCCTGGAAGGAAAAGACCCCGTCACAGATGACCTTTACACCTTCCCGGACTTTAACTTCGTCAGGAAAGTTCTCGGCATCAAGCAGTTTGGTTCCATCCGCACTGTAATTGCAACAATAATCCGCATCCCATTCATCGGTCTGCATGTCTGAGTGGGAAACTGCGGTGTCAACACCCAGCGCATCCCTCAGGAGTGGAGATATATCCAAGTCTGGCATCAAGTAGTAATTTTGCGGCAAATATATGCTTTTTCTTCGTAAATTAGCATCCGCCATGTCAAACGGGAACTACATAAAAGTCATTCTCCCACTCCGCCTTGGGTGGGAGCCCGTTTACCGCGTACCAGCCTCACTTGACCCAGGGATAGGTACGCGCGTCCGTGTCTGCTTTGGCAAAGGGGTTTATACCGGCGTAGTCAGCGAACTTAATGCAGAGACTGAGGTACCACCATCCAAGATATTGGATATAAGTTCAATAGAAGATAATCTCCCTTCCGTTACCGCTGAAGAAATACAACTCTGGCGCTTTGTCGCCGACTACTATCTTTGCACTGTCGGAGAGGTTTACAAGGCCGCATATCCGGCAGCCAGGACAGAGGGCGAAGAGATGACTGTCCTGCGGATGCAGAAAAAACGGGAAGCCCTGGGACTCCGTCTGGAAAAGAGGAAAGACTCTCTGTCCCGCGCCAGGAAAGACTCAGTGAAAGAAAGGCTCTCAGCAGAGATAGAAGCCATCGAGTCCGAGCTCAGGCATATGGACATCCAGGACTCCCCCGTAATCCCGTCCTTTCCCCGGATCGACCTCAACATCCACCAGGAAGCTGCTTATAAAGACATATGTACCGCATTCAAGGCGGGGAAACCTGTGCTTCTCCACGGGGTTACCGGTTCCGGAAAGACGGAAATCTACCTTAAACTTGCAGCCAGGGCGATAAGCGAAGGCCGCAGTGTACTGTACCTTGTCCCTGAAATTGCGCTGAGCAGGCAGCTCGAGCAGAGGCTGGGCGCTTTCTTCGGCCCCCTCCTCATGACCTTCCACTCCGCCCGGACCCAGGCCGGCAAGCTGAAGATCGCCGACGCGCTCCGGAACCAGCCGGGCGGCATCCCATATGTCATACTCGGGACCAGGTCGGCCATTTTCCTGCCCCACCGCAACCTGGGACTCATCATAGTAGATGAAGAGCATGACACATCCTACAAGCAGAGCGACCCGGCTCCGAGATACAACGCCAGGGAGACCGCAGTAGTGCTTGCAGGGATCTTCAAGGCCGACATCATCCTAGGCAGTGCGACACCATCCCTTGAGTCGCTATATAATTGCAAGACAGGAAAATATGCCCTGGCAAAACTTGAGCACAGGTACTACGAAGGCTCCGGAGCAGACATCGAAATCATCGACACGATAGCCGAGAAGCGAAAGCACGGAATGGTCGGGAGCCTTTCCCGGAAGCTCCTGCAGAGGATTTCCCGGACGCTTGAAAACGGCGGACAGGTTGCAGTGCTCCGGGCCCGGAGGGCTTACTCGCCATATGTCCAATGCGAGAATTGCGGTGATATCCCGAAATGCTCAAAATGCAATGTAACCCTAAGCTATCACCGGGACTCCGGACGCCTCGTCTGCCACTACTGCGGACGCAGCCAGGTCTTTACCGGCATATGCTCCAAATGCGGGTCCAATCTGGTAACAATGGGGGCAGGCACGCAGAAAATAGAAGAGGAGCTCTCCGCGGCATTCCCCGGAGTCACCATAGCACGCCTTGACAGCGATTCCGCAAGAAGTTCCGCATATGAGAAAGAGACCCTGGAGGGCTTCGCATCCGGCAGGATAAAGATCCTTGTCGGTACGCAGATCGTAACCAAAGGCTTCGATTTCAAGGGACTCGCCCTGGTCGCAGCCATCCAGGCCGACTCACTGTCTGTCCAGGATGATTTCAGGGCCGATGAAAGGGCCCTCCAGCTCCTGGAGCAGTTCAGGGGAAGGAGCGGACGCAGAGGCATGAAAGGGCTTTTCGTCATCCAGACCAGCCAGGCTTCACACCCTGTTTACAAGATGCTTCAGGGGCTGGACGGAGACGGCATCGGGAAAATGATGGCGGAAAGGGAAGCGTTCGGCTATCCACCGTTCTCAAGGATCGTCAATTTCATTTTCAAAGACTACAACGAGCCCAGGATCGAAGCAATGTCTTCAGCCCTGGCCCGGGAGATCTCCCGTCAGGTTCACCTGAGCGTCACCGGGCCGTTCGCCCCGGCAGTCGACAGGATCTCCAACCAGCACATCCGGCACATCCGCATCCTCGTCCCGAAAGACAAGTTCCAAGCGTGGAACAAAAAGCAACTCAAAGATATCCTGGAGGCCTTTGAGAAGGGAAAAAATTACAATGGGCACATTGCAATAGATGTAGACCCGATATAAATGCATTTTTTTTGTATCTTTGTAAATTGCATGCCGTGTGGAACAATATGCACGGTAGCAAGGTGCAAATGGGAAAAGTCTTAGCAATAGCAAACCAGAAGGGAGGAGTGGGGAAAACCACCACGGCCATCAACCTTGCCGCATCCCTTGCAGTCCTCGAAAAGAAGGTCCTTATCATTGATGCCGACCCTCAGGCCAACACTACGTCCGGATTGAATTTCTCACCGGACAATGACCAGAAACGGACTTTGTACGAAGTGATGATCGGCAAGATCTCCGCTTCCGACGCCCTCGTACAGACAGAGATGAGCGGCCTGCACCTGATTCCATCCCACATCAACCTCGTAGGAGCCGAGATCGAGCTCCTGGATGCTGACGAGAGGGAGTCCATCCTGAAAAAAGCCATCGCCCCGATCCGTGACGACTATGATTTCATCATCATCGACTGCTCCCCTTCCCTCGGGCTGATCACCATCAATTCCCTGACTGCCGCCGACTCCGTGATAATCCCCGTCCAGCCTGAGTTCTTTGCCCTGGAAGGCCTTGGCAAGCTGCTCCAGACCATTCGCCTGGTCCAGAACGGAATCAATCCGGCGCTCACTATCGAAGGCTTCGTAGTCACCATGTTCGACGGCCGCACCAAAGTGCACACCCAGGTTGTGAATGAGCTCAGAGAGCACTTCGGGGACATGGTCTTCAACTCCATAATACAAAGGAACATCCGCCTTTCGGAAGCTCCCTCCCACGGCAAACCGATCGTCCTGTATGACGTAATGAGCAACGGAACGGCCAACTACCTCAACCTGGCCAAAGAGATCCTCGACAGAAACACCACCGTCAAATGAGCAACCGCGAAACCAAAGGGCTCGGAAAGGGCCTCAGCGCCCTCCTCAGGGAGGCAGGAGACATAAGCGACCTGCGCCGGCCGGTCGGATACGTCAACAAGGAAGTCGTAGGGACCAAAGCCCAGCCGGACACGGCTGACGTACTCAGGATCCCGGTTGACATGATTGAGCCTAACCCATTCCAGCCAAGGCAGTCCTTTGACCAGGAAGCCTTGGACGAACTGGCATCTTCAATCCAGACTTTCGGACTCGTCCAGCCTGTCACCGTAAGGAAGATCGCAGAAAGGAAATATCAGATAATAAGCGGAGAACGTCGTTTCAGGGCATGCCGCCAGATCGGCATGGAGATGATCCCCGCCTACATCCGCGACGCTACCGACCAGGGAATGCTGGAAATGGCGATCGTCGAAAACATCCAGAGGGAAAACCTTGACCCGATCGAGGTCGCGATGAGCTATCAGCGTCTGATAGAGGAATGCGACCTCACCCAGGAACAGCTTTCCTCCAGGGTGGGCCGCAAGAGGGCTTCCGTAGCCAACTACCTCAGGCTTCTCAAGCTTCCCGCAAAGGTACAGCACGACCTTAAAGTCGGGCTGGTGAGCGTAGGGCACGCCAAGGTCCTGCTAGGGGTTGAGGATGAGTCTCTTCAGGAAAGCCTCTGCGAGGCTGTCGTACGCGACGGCCTTTCAGTAAGGCAGCTCGAGGACCGCATCAACAGGCTCGCCGCCGTGAGGAAACCCGCAGTGAAGGTTCCGCAGGACCTTCCTGAAGATTATTACAAGGTACTCGGGCACATAGGGAAATATTTCGAGAACAACATTTCCCTCAAGCGCTCCCCCTCCGGGAAAGGCACCATGACCATCAAATTCGACTCTGATGAGGAGATCAGCCGTTTCCTCAAAGCCCTTGAAGAAGCAAAGATCTGATTCCGCCCATGCGTAAAGTCCTGTTCCTCACCGTCACTGTCTTGTGCCTCTTACTTGCGGCGAAGCCTTGTGCCAGAGCCCAGTTCAAGGAAGAAGCATTCACCCAGAGCTATGCCGACACAACGGCCGCCGGAAAGGACTCCACTGACACCATGTTCTCCCTCAAGGAGTACTTCGGAGGCGTCTTCCACAAGCGGGATGCCCGTATAGGCACCCTTTTCGCCGGTTCCACACTGTTCGTCGGAGGCTATCAGGCCTACAACAAGGAATATTGGAAGATTCCTGTCATTTATGGCGGGATAGGTACCGCCATAGGCTTGGGAATCCACTTTAAAGACAGCAAGCCGGACCTGAGCACAGCCATGTTCATAGGAGCCGGAGCCATATGGTGGGGATCCCTCCTGGACGGAGCCGCAAACTACAACCCGGGGACATATCCCCAGCCGGGAAAGGCTACCATCTATTCCATCTTAGTACCAGGCCTGGGCCAGGTCTACAACAAGGAATACTGGAAGGTCCCGATCTACTGGACCGGGATCATAGGCTCCCTCCACTTCATGAGGACCAACTCCAAGAATTATAAACGCTACCGGGACATCTACAACCGTGCCGCCGGGGAGGGTTCAGCAGAATACGACGGCCCGGTCTCAGCAGAGACCGCCTTGTATTACAGGAACTACTTCAGGAGGATGAGGGACTATTCCTACCTCGCCCTGGCAGGCTTCTACCTCCTGCAGGTGATAGACGCCAACGTCTTCGCCTATATGTACGACTTCAACATGGACGACGACATTGCGCTGAAAGTCAGCCCCTCCATCGTCAGTACCGACCAGACATATGCCTTGCGCCCCGACACCTACGGTTACGGGCTGAAAATCGGATTGAGATTCTAGATGAAACACCTTACAAGACTGTCATTTACTCTGCTTATGCTCATCATCCCGCTGGCAACCATGGCACAGACGGGACAGGGGCAGATAAAATTCCGCACAAGAAGGGTCATTCTCCGCGAAAACATGGAATACCGCAGGCAGATCGACTCCCTGGAAAAAGCCATACACGAATACCAGGAACATATCCGCATCGAAGACAGCCTCAAGAACGCCCTCCTTTTCGAGGAGAATGAAAACAAGGTTGCAGCCGGTTCATTCGGCGCCATTGAATATACCCCGGACGTCCAGGATTCCCTCCTCAGCATATGGTACCACCAGACCCAGATAGACCGTAACCGCGAAGGGAACAGCTACGACATGGATTCCGTGCATTTCACGTCCGACGTACCTGACAAGGTCTTCATCGACAGGCTGGCCAAGATGAACTCTTTCATCACCCTGCCATTCAACGAGACCGTCAAGAACTACATAATCCTCTATGCCGAAAAGATGCCCACCAAGATGGGGCATATCCTGGCCCTGTGCGACTATTACATGCCGATTTTCGAGGAGACCTTCAGCAAATACGGCTTGCCGGACGAGCTGAAATACATGGCCATAATCGAATCAGCCCTCAACCCGAGGGCCGTCTCCCGCGCCGGAGCCAAAGGCATGTGGCAGTTCATGTTCCGCACCGCCAAGAGCTATGGCCTTGAGATAGATTCCTATGTCGATGAGCGCCTCGACCCCTACAAGTCAGCAGATGCGGCGGCACGCTACCTGAGGGACTCCTACAATGTCTTCGGGGACTGGTGTCTGGCGATTTCATCCTACAACTGCGGTCCTGGCAATGTCAGCAAGGCGATCAGGAGGGCCGGAGGCACAAAGGATTTCTGGAGGATCTACGATTTCCTTCCCAGGGAGACCAGGGGCTACATGCCTGCTTTCGTCGGCGCCATGTACGCCGTCAACTACTACAAGGAACACGGCCTGAAGCCTGAAAAGATGCAGCTGCCCACCCACATCGACACCCTCGACATCCACAAGATGCTCCACTTCAAACAGCTCAGCGGCATCCTCGGCATCCCGGAAGATTACCTGCGCAACCTCAATCCGCAGTACCTCCACGACATCATCCCGGGCAGCGAAAAGCACAGCTACACCCTGAGGCTCCCCTACAACTTCACAAGCGACTTCGTGTCACAGGAGGATTCAGTCTACACATTCATGGCCGACTCCCTGTTCAACCCGGTCATGGTAAGCACCGTAAAGGAACAGGCAAAGACTTCATCCAGGATTACTTACATTGTCAAGAAAGGAGACTTCCTGGGCCGAATAGCCTCAAGGTACCATGTCTCCGTGGCACAGCTCAAGAGATGGAACAACCTCCGGAGCGACAACATCCGGGTTGGCCAGAGACTCTACATCCACCGCTAGAATCCGGCCCGCAGGGTCACGTTCAATACACTCATGCCAGGACTCCTGAACCAGAGCCTGGCATAAGTTTTAAGCAGCCGGCCCCCTCTTCCACGAAGCGGAGTAAAACCGCCATACAGAGAGACTCCGCCTCCCCTGCCATAGCAGGCGGGAACATTGAAGTTTCCGGGAGCATCACGTTCATAGCAGTATATCCTGTCGGTCCATCCTCCGGTTGAATACCAGGTCCCCCTCAGGAAGAAAAACCATATCTCCCCCTGCCTTCCGAATTCAGCATATGACAAGAGGCCGTTCTTGTGACAGTGAAGGTACTCCACCCTTCCTGCAGCCAGCCATGGGCCTCCCCGCCACGTGACATCCCCGCGGACTGAGACCCTGACAGGATCCGCTTCATATGGCCTCCACCTGAATGTCCCCCTCAGGTCCGAAGACACGTTCTTGCTGATTGGCAGGTTCTTACGCACAAATACCTTGGTCTGGTGCCTGTCTTTTTCCATCTGCCAGCGGTAGTCTGCCGACAAAACGAAAGAACGGCTTTCATATCCTGCGGCTGAGCGCAACAGCGCCCTGCTTTCCCACTCTGCCCTGAAGGCGGAACGGCCTTTTCCCAGCGGGCACACGAATCCTCCCGCCGCCCTGGTCACAGGCCTGGCCGGCATTGACTTCACCACCCCCTCGGCAAAAAAATCACATCCCCAAGCAGAGGCCCGTCCATCCACTGATGCAGAGACCCCTGAAACCCTATCCCAAACACTTGTGCATGAAATAATTGAGTGGTTCCATCTCCAGGCAAGATTCAATCCAGGCATGCATAGGATGCCGGGATTTCTCTGCCCCTGCATCTCCTCCCTGAGCCCTTTCAGCGAGACGAAGGATGACACCGTAAAGTGCCCTGCCGTAAAGTCCGCCGCCAGGCCCCGGTGAGTGGAAGTCCCTGACCATGCATATGACGGAGACAGCCCTCCCGGACGCCTGTAGAACGAAGAGATGCTTGAATATGAATCTATGACCATGCCGCTCCAAAGCAGAAGGCCCTGCCCGAAGCGCGCGTTGAAATCACCTGCAATCAGTTTCCATGCCCCGCGTCCGGGATAAACGGAAGCGCTGAAGCCGTATGACGCCGGCGGGAACGGGGATTCCGTGAAACCGGAACGGGCCGCGAGACCTGCTTCCCAGCCGCTGTCCGCCTCCAGGACGCACTTTATGCCATATGTCGCCTGTGGCTTGCCCCTCTCTCCGAGGCCGGCCCGGATCCCGCCTTTTGCCTGCAATGTCCCCTTGATATGCTTCAGCGTGTCTTCCGCCGCGCCTGGGACACTCCCTGAAGCAAGTGATATGAACGGGGCTAACGCCCGCACGAAACCCTCTCCGAATCCATCCAGGGCTGACAGTTCCGCAAAAGAGAGTACATCTCCGTTACTCCTCCTGTAATCCGCAACCGACGCAGCCTGGTACCTGGAAAGGATGCCGGAAGAAAGGAGGCGGGCTGGGCTGGCCAGGTTGATCCGGAGCGGATGGGATGCATAATGCATGTATTTTTCCATCTCGTCTTCAGGAATGTCTTCTGAGTCACTGACTCCGCACAGTTCCGCGATCGCCGCCAGCAGGGACGGATCCTGTGCGGATGATCCGTTCCAAATGGGCAACATGCACACAATGCATATGATAATCCTTTTCCTGTTCATCGGAATGTCAACATCAATGCCCGGAAAATAAGGGCTTGAAACGTAAATCAGGCAAAGAATCGTATCCGCCGGGAGTAAGTGTATGAAGATTTACGTTTTTTATGTAAATTTGTTCACATTATTACCAGAAGTTGTTTTGAAATGGGCAAAATCACTCTGCATGACAAAACATTCAAGCCTTTCATCTCCTATTCGGAGATTGAGAAGGCGATCGGGCAGGTAGCTGACAAACTCAACAAGGATTTCGAGAACTCCGATGACATTCCGATCCTGCTCTGTACGCTGAACGGTGCCATTATGTTCACGTCGGAACTGATGAAGCGCCTGAACTTCATCAGTGAACTGGTCACCATCAAACTCTCTTCCTACAGTGGGACCGAATCCACTGGACAGGTCTCCCAAGTCATCGGCCTCACTACGGACGTAAAAGACCGCAGGGTCATTGTAGTAGAGGACATCGTTGACACAGGTACCACGATCGTAGCCCTAAAGCAGTTCCTCCAGGCCCAGGGTGCACGTGAGATCAGGATCTGCACTTTGCTCCTCAAGCCGGATTCCTACCATGGCAACGTCAAGCTCGATTATGTTGCGATGGAAATCCCAAACGACTTCATAGTTGGCTTCGGCCTCGATTACGACAACCTGGGCCGTTCCTTCAAAGACATCTATGTACTTGACTCTGACTCTATTCAAAAAAAGCATATGAAATACTTCATCCTATTCGGTCCTCCGGGTGCGGGAAAAGGCACCCAGGCTTCGGCCATGGTTGAGAATTTCCATCTCTGCCACCTCTCTACCGGTGATCTCCTCCGCAAGGAAATGGCTGCCGGCAGCGAGCTCGGACTCAAGGCCAAGGCCCTCATCAATGCAGGAGAGCTTGTCCCCGACGAGATCGTTGAAGGCATGATAGAGAATCAGTTCAACACGGTAACTGGCGTCGATGGTTTCCTGCTGGACGGTTTCCCGCGCACTATTGCTCAGGCTGAAGCCTTGAACGGGATCCTTGCGAAGAAGGGCGAGGAAGTGACTTCTGTAGTCTCCCTGATGATCCCCGACGAGATGATCAAGGAACGCATCTCCCACAGGGCAGCCATCGAAGGCCGCGCCGACGATGCCAACGAAGAAGTCATCGCCAACAGGATCCGCACCTACCACGACAAGACCGAGCCCCTTATAGCTTTCTATAAAGGCGCAGGCAAGTACAATGAGATCGACGGCACCGGCACCATCGAAGAAGTGCGCGGACGCATTGCCGATCTTATGTCAAAGTATTGATCCAGCTTGATTTCAGTCACATCCCACCTCCTGTCCCCGACATGGAGGTGGTTGATTGTACACACATCCCCGGAACAAGCCGCTACTGCGACCCGGAGTCGGAGAAAGCCCTCTCAGACCTGGTCGGCGGCAGGTTTTCAGGGATACATTTCATAGACAGCGGCAACTACCATTACCTCACCAAGATTTTTACGGATTCCATCCGCCGTCCGTTCGACCTCCTGCTGCTAGACCATCATCCCGACATGCAGGAGTCGGTTTTTCCGCAGCTTCTCAGTTGCGGAGGATGGGTGAGGAACATGTTGGATTCCAATCGCTTCCTCAACAGTGTCATAATGATTGGAATCGACCGGAAGCTCAGTTCACTGCCCCGTGCCTTCCCCGACAGGATCTCTGTCATATGCGAAGACGAGGTTGACGGGGCCATAGCCTCACGGACCTTCCCCGGCCGTGACGGAGCCATCTCCGGGAAACAGCTTCCCCTGTACATCTCGATCGACAAGGATGTGCTTTCAACGGATTTCGCCAGAACCGACTGGGACCAGGGCTCAATGAACCTGGACGGGATGGAGGCCATCCTCAAGGCATATGCCTGCGGAAGGGAGATCATCGGAGTTGACATATGCGGTTGTTTCCCCTTCCAGGATGGCGGCACCGAAGCCGATTGTTCCCTCAACCTAAGCGCTGACCGCAGTATAATGAGGATGCTTGAGGACCTCTAAAACGAAAAAAAGAAAAAATCGCTCAATATGCCGAATCTTTTCACTATTTTAGAAGATGAAAAATCAAGCATATGAGCATCAATAGATTCGAACTCGTCAAAGAATCCTTTTCTAAGAAACCGGCTGAACCTGTGACTACTGGCAAGAAAGTTTCCGATTATTTCGGGGAACTTGTCTTCGACCGAAGGAAGATGCAGGAATATCTCGATGCAGACACCTTCCAGGCCCTTACAGACTGCATTGAAGGCGGCAAGCCACTGGACCACAAGACTGCTGACGGAGTCGCCAAGGGCATGAAAATCTGGGCGATGGAGCATGGCGTAACCCATGTCACCCACTGGTTCCAACCCCTGACCGAAGGCACCGCCGAAAAACACGATTCCCTTATCGAATATGACGGTAAAGGAGGAGTGATCGAGCGGCTGGACGGAAAGTCGCTCGCACAGCAGGAACCTGATGCCTCTTCATTCCCGAGCGGAGGACTGCGCGCCACTTTCGAGGCCCGGGGCTACACGGCATGGGACCCCACTTCCCCTGTCTTCATCCAGGAAGACACCCTGTGCATCCCTACCGTCTTCATCTCCTACACAGGAGAAGCGCTTGATTACAAGACACCTCTGAAACGCGCCCTGAAAGCCGTCTGCGAGGCTGCACTGCCCATATGCCAGCTCTTCAACCCCGAAGTCAAGAAGGTTTACAGCTATCTTGGCTGGGAGCAGGAGTATTTCCTCGTTGACGAGGACCTCTACTCTTCACGTCCTGACCTGATGATCACGGGACGCACCCTCATGGGACACAATTCGTCCAAGAACCAGCAGCTCGACGACCATTACTTCGCCGCCATTCCTACCAGGGTTGCAGCCTTCATGAGGGACCTCGAAATCCAGTGCTACCGTCTTGGGATCCCCCTCAAGACCCGTCACAACGAGGTCGCGCCCAACCAGTTTGAAATCGCCCCCATATATGGCGAGACCAACCTTGCCAACGACCAGAACCAGATCCTGATGAACCAGATGAGGTACATCGCCAGGAGGCATGGTTTCGTGGTCCTTTTCCATGAGAAGCCTTTCGCAGGGGTAAACGGTTCCGGAAAGCACAACAACTGGTCCCTCGGGACCGACACCGGCACTCCCCTTTTCGCCCCCGGCAAGGATGCGATGGGCAACCTTCAGTTCCTCATTTTCTTTGTAAACGCCCTTGCCGCAGTACAGAAGCACAACGCACTGCTCAAGGCCACAATCGCATCTGCCACCAACTCACACAGGCTCGGGGCAAACGAGGCTCCTCCGGCAATCATCTCAGCCTTCTTGGGCAAGACCATGACCGAGGTGCTGAGAAAACTGCTGACCCTTCCTTCTGACACCAGCATAGAGATAGCCGGGAAGCAGAGCAAGAATATGGGCCTGGTCGAGATACCGGAAATCTTCATAGACAACACCGACCGCAACCGTACTTCCCCATTTGCATTCACAGGAAACAGGTTCGAGTTCCGCGCCGTCGGTTCATCCTCGAACTGCGCTGGCGCAATGACCACCCTCAACGCCGCCGTCGCCGACCAGCTCAATTCCTTCAAGGCCGACCTGGACAAGGAACTCGCCAAGGGCAAGAGCCTTTCGATAGCCGTCATGGACACCCTGAAGCCGATCATAGCTTCCATCATTGACGTCGTCTGCTTTGACGGGAACGGCTACCTCCCGCAGTGGAAGGAAGAGGCAGAGCGCAGAGGTCTGGACACAAGCACTTCAGTGCCTGACATGATCAAGGCCTTCACCACTCCCCAGTCCATTGAAATGTTCACGCGCACAGGTGTTTACACCGAGACGGAGCTTCATGCGCGAAACGAGGTGAAGTGGGAGACATATGTAAAGAAAGTCCAGATCGAATCCCGCGTCATGGTCCGCATGGCCATAAACCACATCATCCCCGCCGTACTGGAATACAAGACGGCCCTGCTCAAGGACGTAGCGCTCACCAAGGAGGTGTTCTCCGACACTTCCGGATGCAAGGGAGAGATCGAGACCATCAAAAAGATTTCCGGATACCTGGAGGACCTCCGCGTGGGAATTACCGAGATGAAGGCCGCCCGCAAGGCAGCCAACGCCATCGAAGACCCATATGCCAAGGCCGTTGCCTATCAGGGAATCGCCGAGTCACTCGAGACCCTTCGCCTTCCGATCGACAAGCTCGAAGAGATCGTTGACAACAAGATCTGGCCGCTTCCCAAATATCGTGAACTCCTGTTCATAAGCTAAGACAGAATCATGCAGGTACTCAAATTCGGCGGCTCCTCCGTAGCAAACGCCACCAACATATCCAGGGTCCTGGACATCGTCACGGCCGCAGCCGGAAAAGACCGGGTCATACTCGTGCTTTCGGCTATCAGCGGATGTACGGACTCCCTCCTGGCCATAAGTTCCGGCCCCGGCGATCCGGATGGCAGGCTGGAGATGGCCGCCCCGCTCCTGGAGCGCCACAAGGACATAATAACCAGGCTCTTCACCGGGAAGGAAAGGGATGAAGCGATGGATCAGTGCAAATCCATCTTCGAGTCTATGGTACACTCTCCCGCCGAAGAAATAGTGACCTTCGGAGAACTGCTTTCCTCGAGCATCGTCGCACGCAAGCTCGCATGCGACAGGATCGAGACCCTCTGGCTGGACTCCCGCAAGCTCATCATCAAAGGAGATAAAGACCAGACTTACAAGAATATATCTGACGCCATCGAAGCTAATCCCGGGGGCAGGGTATTCGTCGCACCAGGTTTTATCGCCAGTGACGCCAACGGGCGGCCGACCACTCTGGGAAGAGGTGGAAGTGATTATAGTGCAGCTATTTATGCCGCAGGAGCCAAAGCTGATACCCTGGAAATCTGGACAGACGTTCCAGGCATGATGACTGCCAATCCGAAGACAGTTCCGCTGGCACGCACCATTCCCCTGATGTCCTATGGGGCTGCGCTGGACATGGCCACCCACGGAGCCAAGGTCCTGTACGCCCCGACTGTCAAGCCGGCAATGGACGCCGGCCTGCCGATCAACATCCGCAACACCTTCAACCCATCCGATCCCGGAACTATCATCTCTTCTCCCGAAACTTCAGGTTCCAATGGATGGACAGGCGTGACCAGCACTGACAGTCCACAGAAGGAAGAGACCCTTATCTATCTGATAAACGATACTCCGATCAACCCGGAGGCATCTTGCGACAGGGTCACCGACTGCCTCAGGAAGGCAGGGATCGAACCGCTGGAAGTCACAAGCAGCGATACTGACGTGTGCGCTTCTATCAGGACTGCAGTCGCGAATGCCGCCTTGCAGGCCATCCACAGGGAGTTTTTCGAAACTGTTCCCCTGTCCGAGACCCTTGTTTTCATAGCCGGTTTCGGATCGGTGGCAAAGGCTTTCATCCAGCTGCTGGGTGAAAATGCCGCTGCGGCCCAGCGGAACGGGAAAGCCCTTAGGATAATCGGACTGGGAAACAGCCACAGATACATCATCGACAAGGAAGGCATCTCTCCACAGGAAGCTGCCCAGAAACTCGAATCAGGAGTCTATTACTCCGGGAACAAGTACATCGACGCGATACTCGAGTGTGCTCCCAGAAGGAGTATCTTCATAGACCTGACTGACAGCGAAGACATACACCGGTCATTCACCAGGCTGCTCCGTGCAGGGATAAACATTGTAACCAGCAACAGGAGGTCGATTGCCGTCCCATTCGTCGAATTCGCCGCCATGAAGGCGGCCGCCAGGGAAAACGGTGCATTCATCCGGTATGAGACAACCGTAGGCTCTGCGCTTCCGGTCCTCGGGAGTATTTCCCTCAGCGCGAATAGCGGAGATGAAATCCTTTCAATAGAGGCAGTTGTCTCATGTACCCTCAACCAGATCTTCAGCTCATATGATCTCTTCCCCGGCACCTTTGCCGACATCGTGCGCAAAGCCCAGGAAGACGGTCTGACCGAGAAGGACCCGAGGATTGACCTCGCCGGGACAGACGCCCTCCGCAAACTTCTGATCATTTCCAGGGAAGCCGGCATCCCGCTTGAAGAACGCGATGTAGAGATCAGGCCGGTCATAGGCATGGACACTCCCCTTGACCGGCTCTATCCGACCCTTGAAGCGATGGAGCCGCAGTTCGCCGCTGCGGAGAGGGAAGCTGACAAGACACTCTCCCACCAGAGATTTGTCGCGACACTCAGAAAAGACCCCGCCTCCCCTAACGGGTACAAGGCCAGCGTCAGGACACGCCTCGTTGACCAGAAGCATCCGGCTTACTGGCTCAAAGGCACCGAGAACGCCTTGATCATCAGAAGTGCCTTCCATCCTTATCCCCTCCTCATCCAGGGACCGGGAGAAGGAGCACAGCAGGCAGCAGGAAGCGTCTTAAATGATGTACTGAGATGATAGACCTCGAACTGTTCATGCAGATACTCGGCATCGAGTCAACTTCCGGAAGCGAGAAGGAGCTTGCCGGTTTCCTCGCCGGGAGACTGGAGGCCGGGGACGTCCGCACATATGATGTCGGGGACTGGACCCGGAACCTGCTGTTCAGCTGGGGAGAGCCCAAGACGGTGTTCTGTACACATATGGACACTGTCCCGCCATACATTCCCCCGCGCCTTGAACAAGGCCGCATCTGGGGCCGAGGCTCATGTGATGCCAAGGGACAGATCATCTCCATGTACACGGCATGCAAGGAACTTGAAAGGCAGGGATGCAGCGATTTCGCCCTACTTCTTGTAAGCGGCGAAGAAACCGGCTCGCATGGTGCCAAGGCATTTGACGCCACTGGATTCAAGGGAGAGAACCTGATCATAGGGGAACCGACGGAGAACAAGATGGTC
>CADCQP010000236.1 GCA_902803535.1 uncultured Bacteroidia bacterium
CTCGCGGCTGCAGTGGAGACCTATCTCCGGAGCAACGGCCTGGAGTCCGAGATAAAGAACCTCCAGTGGGAATTCAACCTGGTCCAGGACAAGAGTGCGAACGCATTCTGCATGCCCGGAGGCAAGATCGTGGTGTACGAGGGAATCCTTCCCATCACCCAGGATGAGGCTTCACTGGCCATTGTCCTCGGCCATGAGATCGCCCACGCAGTTGCAAAGCATTCTGCAGAGAGGATGAGCCAGCAGCTGCTCGCCCAGTACGGCGCCCAGGCAGTCAGCATTGCCACTTTGGGCAAAAGCGCTGCTACCCAGGAGCTTGCACAGACTGTCTTCGGACTTGGAGCCAATTACGGCGTCCTGATGCCCTTCTCCCGCAGGGATGAGAGCGAGGCTGATTACATGGGCCTGATCTTCGCCGCGATGGCCGGCTATGACCCGTCGGTGGCAGTCACCTTCTGGCAGAGGATGGCCGCAGGAGGAGAGTCGGTTCCCGAGTTCTTCAGCGACCACCCGTCAAACGCCAGGAGGATAAGCGACATCAAGAAGCACCTGCCCGAGGCGATGCAGTATTACAAGAAGTAACGCTTACTTCAGTTCCAGGGCAACGACGTAGTCAGGAGTATCCAGACCAGTTGCGGGGACTTCTATAGTAACAAAGCCGTCCTTGGATGCCTTGAATGAAAGGGGCTTCCCGGACTTGAATTCGGTCACCGATGCCAGTTTCCCGTTGAAGGGGAGCATGAGCCGGCGGCCGTTTCCATTTGACGGAAGTGCGTCAGGGCTGAGGATATGGAGGAATATCTTTCCTGCAGTACGGGTAGTGACTCCCCAGGGCTGCACGGGGATAGAAGTTGAAGTAGTTCCGTTGATGGTGGGGGCATATGTCTTCATCCATGCGCCAAGGCCTTTGAGCCTCTCGAGTGCCTCGACAGGAAGCTTGCCGTCCGGACGGGGACCGATGTTCAGCAGGAGGTTGGAGTTCTTGGAAGCGGAACGCACGAGCAGGCGGATGATCTCGTCCACGCTCTTGTAGTTCTTGTCGCCGATGTTGTAGCCCCATGAGCGGTTCATGGTTATGCACGCCTCGACGGGAAGCTTTCCGACATCCTGGCCGGAGAGTCCGGCGGTGTTCTCACCGGGAAGGTCCTGCTCGAACATCTGGAAGTCCTCACCGGGAAGGGGAAGGATGTGATGATTGTTGCCGATGAGGCAGTCGGGCTTGATGGAGTGGATGTACTCGTAGAATTCAGGCATCCTCCAGTTGAAGGACGGGTCCTTCTTGTCCCAGTAGCCGTCAAACCACAGGGCCCCTACGGGATAGTTGGTCAGGAGTTCCTTCACCTGGACCTTCATGAAATCGAAATAGGAATTGTAATCCTGCTTGTCGGTGGGCCTTCCGGTAGTCAGTCCGGTCCTGCCGAGGGGATAGTCAAGCCTGTGCCAGTCGAGGATCGAATAGTAGGCATAGAAGCGGAGTCCTTCGCCCACGCAGGCATTCGAAAGCTCCCCGAGAATGTCCCTCTTGAAGGGGGTCCCGTCAACAATGTTGTAGTCGGAGGTCGAAGTCTTGAACATTGAGAAGCCGTCATGATGGCGGGAGGTCAGGGTGACATATGACGCGCCTGCCTCTTTGAAAGCCTTGGCCCACTCGGTTGCATCGAACTTGGATGGATAGAACCCGGAAGCGGCGTTGACGTACTCCGAATCCAGGAGCTTGCCGTTGTTCAGGTACCATTCGCCCTGGGCGAACATGCTGTAAATACCCCAGTGAAGGAAGATTCCGAGCCTGCCGTTCTGGAATTCGGCCCTGGCCTCGAGATTCTCTTTAGTCGGAGTGTAGTTGGCGGGAGTGACGACCTGTGCCGTTGCGGAGATTCCGCCCAACATCAGGACAATACTGATTGCTAAGTTTGAAATAGAATTCTTCATTATGATTCGGTTATTGATAAGTCATTAATTATCGGTTATTTCTGGAAATACTTCCCGACTACGGGCAGTTTCGAAAGCGGGAGGTCGCGGCGCACGATAAGGGCGCAGAAAATGAGGATCAGCAGGGTGTTGATGCATATGGCCGGGGCGACCCCGAGATTCGCGTTCGACCACTGGATCCCGGCGAACAGGACTGCGGCGACAGACACATATATGGCCATATCCTTTATCGGGTAGTCGATCGGATAGTACTTCTGGCCCACGAAATAGGAGAGCAGCATCGAAATGCCGTAGCCTGCGAATCCGCCCCAGGCACATGCCATGAAACTGTACTTCGGGACGAAGATTACGTTGATGGCAATCAGCACCAGGCATCCGATACCGGAGAAGATGGCTCCCCATATGGTCCTGTCAGTCAGTTTGTACCAGAAGCTGAGATTGAAGTAAACACCCATCATCATCTCGGCGGCCATCACTATCGGGACGACTTTCAGGCCGTCCCAGTAATCCTTGTTTATGAGATAGCGGAAGGCATCCATGTAACCCATGACGCATATGAATGCCAGGAGGGTGAAGATTACGAAATACTTCATCCCTTTCGCGTAGGTCTCCTTGCTGTCCTTTTCCCTTGAGCTGCCGAAAACGAAGGGCTCATATGCGTACCTGAAAGCCTGGGTGATCATAGCCATGATCATGGCGATCTTCACGGCGGACCCATATATGCCCAGCTGGATGTTGGCGTCTTCCCCAGGATATATCTTGGGGAACAGGATCTTGTCAGCGGTCTGGTTAAGGATCCCGGCGATGCCAAGCACGAGGATGGGCCAGCTGTAGGACAGCATCCGCCTGCACAGGTCCTTGTCGAAGCCATATCCCAGGCCTTTCATCTCCATGGTGAAGAAGAAAGTTATGGTAGCTGTGCAGAACAGGTTGATGTAGAAGATATAACCGACTCCGACCCCCGGATTGTACACTTTCC
>CADCQP010000237.1 GCA_902803535.1 uncultured Bacteroidia bacterium
ACTCCCGGATGACTACGATGTGATATCGCTGAACGGCAATGACTATTACAAGGTTGACGACACCGTTTACAGGCTCACCCTGGTTGACGGTAATCCCTACCTTGAGGTCCTCGGACAGATGTACGGCGACCTGGCCGCCAGGCACAATCAGTACAGATAGGGAAGTCTCTTGCCAGAGAGACATTCTCGGAAAAATGAATCTGCCGGCAGGTTACAGGATCTGCCGGCAGATGTTTTTCAGTGGCTGGGGGTCTCCGGATGAGATCAGCTCGATGTCCGGGATGTCCTGGAGGCCTGCTTTTCCGGGTTCCTCATTCCGGTCAGCCGCCTCTGCCAGTTCGATCACCTTAGCCAGGGCATGGGTGGCATCAGTCTCGGAAATGAGCTTTTCCTGGACCATCACATAAATCAGGTGCCTTGCAGTGGCCGGCGCAGGATCGAGTATCTTCACTGAGGGGCCTGCGATCTTGCGGATAAGTGGCCGGAGGAACGGATAATGGGTGCATCCGAGTACTATGTTGTCCGCACCTGCGTCGAGCAGGGGCTGCAGGCTTTTCCTGACAACCTCTTCGGCATGAGGTCCTTCCAGTTCGCCGTTTTCCACCAGCTCGACATATCCCTCTCCGACATGCTCCTCAATCCGGACGTCGTCTTCATATATGCCTTTGCTGATCAGGTACTTCGAGCCTTTGAGGGTCCCGGCGGTGGCGAGTACTCCTATTACTCCGGTGCGGGTGCTGAGTGCGGCCGGTTTGATGGCCGGCTCCATTCCGATGAATTTCACGGGGGCGAATTCCTCCCGGAGGGTCTCTATAGCCGCACTGGTCGCCGTGTTGCAGGCGACGACTATTATCCCGCAGCCTTTGCCGAGCAGCTCGCGGGTGATGGCGCGGCTGCGCTCAATGATGAATTCCCTGGTCTTCTCTCCGTAGGGGCAGTTTGCGTTGTCCGAGTAATAAACGTATTTCTCCTGGGGGAGAAGTTTGAGAATCTCCCTTAGGACGGACATCCCGCCTGCGCCTGAGTCGAAGATCCCTATCATGGAAGTGTCAGTCTATGTCTTCTATAGGTTCGGACACAGTGCCGCTGCCTTCCTGCATGAGGAAGCGGCGCATGAATTCGTTGAGGTCGCCGTCGAGGACACCCTGGGTGTCTGCGGTGGAGTAGCCCGTGCGCAGGTCCTTGACCATTTTGTAGGGGTGGAGTACATATGAGCGGATCTGGGAGCCCCATTCGATCTTTTTCTTCTGGCCTTCAAGCTCTGCCTGTTTCTCCTGGCGCTTCTTGAGCTCGAGGTCGTAGAGCCTGGATTTGAGGATCCTCAGGGCGTTCTGCCTGTTGTCCTGCTGTGAACGTGTCTCGGTGTTCTCGACCGTGATCCCTGTCGGGATATGGCGTACCCTGACACCGGTTTCCACCTTGTTGACGTTCTGGCCGCCGTGTCCGCCGGACCTGAAGGTGTCCCATTCGATGTCCGAAGGACTGATCTCGATGTTTATGGTGTCGTCGATGAGTGGATAGACGAAGACGGAGGAGAATGTAGTCTGGCGCTTTCCCTGGGCGTTGAAGGGGGAGATACGGACGAGCCGGTGAACTCCGTTTTCCGCTTTCAGGTAGCCATATGCATAATCGCCCTCGACCTGTATCGTGGCGGATTTGATGCCGGCCTCGTCTCCGTCGAGGAGGTCGGTGACCGTCATCTTGTAGCCGTTACGCTCTCCCCATCGCATGTACATTCGCATGAGCATGGCTGACCAGTCGTTGGATTCGGTGCCGCCTGCTCCGGAGTTGATGGTGAGAATGGCTCCGAGGCTGTCTCCTTCCGAGCCGAGCATGTTCCGCAGCTCAAGGGCGGCTATGTCGCTCTCTACCTTGGCATATGCTTCATCAAGTTCTTTGCTTTCAGGCGTTTCCGCGGTCTCGTCCTCGAGCCCGGAAAGACTTTCCCTGGCAAATTCCAGGAGCACGTCCAGGTCCTCCGTCCCGCTGAAGGCTTTGTCATAGGCCGTTACCCAGGACTTCACGGAGTTCATCTTTTTCATGAATGCCTCCGCCGCCTTGGGATCATTCCAGAAATCCGGTGCCAGGGTCTTCTCCTGCAACTGCTCTACCTGCCGCCTCTTGGCCTCGATGTCCAGGATCCCCGAAAGGGCGTCGATCCTTTCATGAAGTGAATTTATCTGCTCTTGGTTTGTCATTATCTTGATCCTTCTGGTTCGGAATTGTCATTCGCAAAATTAGTCATATTTAAGGAAAATCGCTATTTTTGCAATCCACTAAACCCCAAAATGCTGAATTCTATGGATTTCAAGTACGCTCCCATGTTCCAGTTGGGAGAAGACAAGACAGAGTATTACAAGATTCCCGGCTCTGAGAAACTGGTGAAGACAACGCAGCTGTGCGACAAGTCCGGATGCGGAGTCAGGACTATCCTCGAGGTTTCCCCCGAGGCCCTTACGCTGGTAGCCCAGCAATCGTTCCATGATTGCCAGTTCATGCTCCGCCGCTCTCACAATGAGCAGGTGGCGGCGATCCTCAGCGATCCCGAGGCCTCAGAGAACGACAAATATGTTGCGTTACAGTTCCTTCGCAACGCCGAAACATCTGTTAAGGGAGTCCTCCCGTTCTGCCAGGATACAGGTACTGCCATCATCCACGGTGAGAAGGGTCAGCATGTATGGACGGATTTCGAGGATGAGGAAGCCTTGAGCCGCGGTGTGTTCAACACATATACCCAGGAGAATCTCCGTTACAGCCAGAATGCACCTCTGGATATGTACAACGAAGTCAATACGAAGTGCAACCTTCCAGCCCAGATCGACATCGAGGCGACCCAGGGCAGCGAATATCGTTTCGTGATGGTTGCCAAGGGCGGCGGTTCGGCCAATAAGACCTACTTCTACCCGATGACCAAGGCCACCATCCAGAACGAAGGAACGCTTCTTCCGTTCCTGGTAGAGAAGATGAAGAGCCTCGGTACAGCGGCATGCCCGCCTTACCATATAGCATTTGTGATCGGCGGCACCAGCGCAGAGAAGAACCTGCTGACAGTGAAGCTGGCCAGCATCAAATATTATGACAACCTGCCCACTACGGGTGACGAAACCGGCCGCGCATTCCGCGACACCGGCCTCGAGGAGAAACTCCTGGAAGAAGCCAGGAAAATAGGTCTCGGAGCCCAGTTCGGCGGTAAGTACCTGGCCCATGATATCAGGGTTATCCGCCTTCCCCGTCACGGTGCAAGCTGCCCTATAGGAATGGGTGTCAGCTGTTCTGCAGACCGTAACATCAAGAGCAAGATCAATGCTGACGGCGTGTGGATCGAGAAGATGGACATCAATCCGTCCGAGCTCATCCCTGAGGAGTACCGCAGGGCAGGCGAAGGCCCTAAGGGCATTGAGATCGATCTCGACAAGGGGATAGACTCAGTTCGTGCCGAACTCACCAAGTACCCTGTCAGTACCCGCGTGAACCTCAAGGGCACAATCATCGTCGCCCGCGACATCGCCCATGCAAAGTTGAAGGCCCGTCTCGATGCCGGAGAGGATATGCCAGCATATTTCAAGGACCACCCGATCCTGTATGCCGGTCCTGCAAAGACGCCGGAAGGATATCCCTGCGGGTCTATGGGCCCGACTACGGCCAACCGTATGGATCCGTACGTGGACGAATTCCAGGATCACGGGGCCTCTCTGGTCATGATCGCGAAGGGCAACCGCACCCAGGTCGTCACCGATGCCTGCAAGAAGCACGGAGGCTTCTATCTCGGCACTATCGGCGGCGTCGCTGCCGTCCTTTCCCAGAATTGTATCCGTTCCATAGAATGCGTCGAGTATCCCGAGCTCGGGATGGAGGCCATATGGAAGATCCGCGTCGAGGACTTCCCGGCATTTATCCTTGTTGATGACAAGGGGAATGATTTTTTCAAGAAGCTGGGACTCTGAGTCCCGCGGGTAAGCATATGGATGGGAAAGTTTTGATTTTTTCAGCTCCTTCAGGCTCCGGGAAGAGTACGGTAGTTTCGCATCTGCTGCGACTCCATCCTGAGCTGGAGTTCTCTGTCTCAGCTACTTCCCGTAAGCCTCGCGGTGAGGAGAAGAACGGGGTCGAGTACTGGTTCCTGACTGAGGAAAAGTTCAGGAGCCTTATTGACGCGGACAAGTTCGTCGAATACGAGGAAGTCTATCCCGGCCGTTTCTACGGCACCCTCAAGTCAGAGGTCGAGCGCATATGGTCGAAAGGTAATGTGATCATATTCGACGTGGATGTCAAGGGTGGGGTGAATCTCAAGAAGTACTTCGGGGACAAGGCTTTGTCCGTTTTCATACAGGCACCTTCGGTCGAGGTCCTGAGGGAGCGCCTGATCAGCAGGGGCACCGACAGCATGGAGGATATCGAGAAACGTGTGGCGAAGGCCTCGGAAGAACTGACATATGCTCCGCTGTTTGACCGCGTGCTGGTAAACGATGACCTTTCTACGGCGCTGGCTGAGGCGGAGGAGATGGTGTCCGGTTTCCTCAAATGACCGTGAGATGAAGGTCGCGGTATATTCCGGGTCATTCAATCCACTGCATGTGGGGCATATGGCCATAATGGAGTACCTTACGCGTACCGCCGGATTCGATTGCGTGTATCT
Organism: uncultured Bacteroidia bacterium; assembly: GCA_902803535.1. Lineage (GTDB taxonomy): Bacteria > Bacteroidota > Bacteroidia > Bacteroidales > UBA932 > Cryptobacteroides. Next base: position 4,637 of record CADCQP010000237.1, read on the forward strand.
CGTCGTTTCCCCGCAGAATCCTTTCAAGGATGCTTCGAATGTGCTGACCGGAGCAGAGCGCTATGCTGCCGCCGTCGAGGCGGTGAAGCGCCATCCCGGCCTGCGTGTCCGCGTCGATGACATTGAGCTGGGGATGGATCCGCCCCATTATACGATCCGCACCCTGGATGCCCTGCGTCGCCGCGAAAAGGACAATTCCTTCACCCTTGTGGTCGGGGCCGACAATCTTCCCCGTTTCAGCGGGTGGAGGGATTACCGCCGCATCCTGCTTGAATATGGCGTCGTGGTCTTCCCGCGGGAAGGCTTTCATCCAGTCCATGACAGGAATGTCCTGAAGGCGGAAAATCCGCTTTACAGGATAAAGATACTGAAGGCGCCCATGGTCAATGTCTCTTCCACGGAAATCCGGGAGGGGCTGGCCAGGGGAGAGGACATGTCCGGGGTTTTGATGTAAATCCAAAGACAATGCATATAGAGACAGAAAGGAAGTTCCTTGTACTCAGCGATGACTACAAAGCCCAGGCGGTTGCGAGCCATTCCATGAGGCAGGGCTATATCGCTCATGATAAGGGGCGTACCGTCAGGGTCAGGATCTCAGACGGTACTGGCTGGCTGACAATCAAGGGCCCGTCGGCCAATGGCATCAGCCGCCTGGAGTGGGAGAAGGAATTGCCCCTGAAGGAGGCGGAGGACCTTTTCCAGCTGTGCCATGGCGGCCAGATCGAGAAGACCCGCTGGATAGTCCCTGCGCAGGATGAGTCCGGGAAACCTTCCGGGCGGTTCTTTGAGGTGGATGAGTTTTTCGGCGACAATGCCGGGCTTACCGTGGCGGAGATTGAACTCGGAAGCGAGGACGAAACCTTTTCCCGTCCCGGATGGCTCGGGGCGGAAGTGACGGGTGACAGGAAGTACTATAATTCGGCTTTGCTGTCGTGTCCTTACAGCTTGTGGAAGTGATTATTCGGGAAAAAATTCGTATATTTACAAATTCGATCGTTCGAAACGTTTAATTCTTAAAAATATGGTATCATACAAAGAAATTGGTCTTGTGAACACCAGGGAGATGTTTGCAAAGGCCGTCAAGGGCGGATATGCCATCCCCGCCTTCAATTTCAACAATATGGAGCAGCTCCAGGCTATCATCCAGGCCGCAGCTGAGACCAAATCACCTGTCATCCTCCAGGTCAGCAAGGGCGCCCGCAATTACGCCAACCAGACGCTCCTTCGTTATATGGCCGAGGGTGCTGTGGCGTATGCCAAGGAACTTGGCTGGGAGAATCCCCAGATTGTCCTCCACCTGGATCACGGTGACAGCTTCGAGCTTTGCAAGAGCTGCGTTGACATGGGCTTCTCCAGCGTCATGATCGATGCTTCCTCACTTCCTTACGAGGATAATATCGCCCTGACCAAGAAGGTCGTTGACTATGCCCACCAGTATGACGTTACCGTCGAGGCTGAGCTTGGTGTCCTCGCAGGTGTCGAGGATGAGGTTTCCGCTGAGGAATCTCACTACACCCGCCCGGAGGAGGTCATCGACTTCGCTACCCGTACCGGTTGCGATTCCCTGGCGATCTCCATAGGTACCAGCCATGGTGCTTACAAGTTCAAACCCGAGCAGTGCACCCGTGACCCGAAGACCGGTCGTCTGGTTCCTCCTCCGCTTGCATTCGATGTGCTTCACGAGATTGAGAAGAAGCTCCCCGGCTTCCCGATCGTTCTCCATGGCTCAAGCTCCGTTCCCCCGGAGTATGTCGATATCATCAATGCCCATGGCGGCAAGCTTCCCGATGCAGTCGGTATTCCCGAGGAGCAGCTTCGTGAGGCTTCCAA
>CADCQP010000238.1 GCA_902803535.1 uncultured Bacteroidia bacterium
GGTAGTATATGACAAGACCCAGCAGTTTTAAATTTCACAAGCCCATATTATAATGAGTACTCCACGGCAAAAACTAATCAGGTGGGTAACCTCAGCCATGGCCGTCCTCTGGTCGGTCATGCTGGCGGCACAGCCATCCAACATCGTTGCTTCCGGAACCATCCGGGATACGGAAGGAGTGCCGGTCGTCGGTGCCGCCGTCTATCAGGCAGACAAGCAGACGACCGGAACATTTACTGACGAGAAGGGACATTTCTCCCTGAATGTACCCAGGGATGCCGTTCTCGTAGCATCTTTCTTCGGTTTCGAGGAAGTCCGCTTCAAGGCCGCCCAGAATGTGAGGATCACGATGGAAGAATCCAGCAACCTGCTGGAGGAGACCGTAGTAGTAGGTTACGGCGTGCAGAAGAAGGAATCCGTGGTCGGAGCAATCTCCCAAATCGGGACTGAAGACGTAGTAAATTCCGGAATGAATAACGTGACTCAGGCCATCGCAGGTAAACTTTCCGGCGTCGTGACGCTGCAGTCCTCCGGACAGCCTGGAAGTGATGATGCGGCCATCTATATCAGGGGCGTTTCAAGCTGGAACGGATCTTCCCCGCTGGTAATGGTCGACGGCGTCGAGAGGTCTTTCAACTCAATCGATCCGAATGAAGTCGCTTCCATATCCGTCTTGAAAGACGCTTCGGCAACCGCAGTATTCGGCGCCAAGGGAGCAAACGGAGTCATCCTCGTGACAACCAGGGGAGGACAGAAGGGGAAACCGAAATTCAATGTATCGGTTTCTCATTCACTGAAGTTCCCTTCCATGATTCCGGACCACATTGATGCATATACTACCGTCTCCGGCCTTAATGTCGCGTTGAAAAACAGCCAGAGCTGGTCCCAGATCGTTTCTGACCATGACCTGGAAGAATTCAGGTCCCCCTCATCGGAAATCAACAGGCTCCGCTATCCGGACAACAACTGGTATGACATCCTGATGAAGAAGATGGCGCATTCCACAAATGCGAACATGAATGTCTCGGGAGGAACCGACAGGACACGCTATTTCGTGTCTCTGGGATACAACCACGACGGCTCCATTTTCAAGACCCAGCAATTCAATTCCACCAAGTACGAATACCAGAGGCTCAATTACCGTGCGAACCTGGATTTCGACATCACGGAATACACGACGCTTTCCTACCGCGTAGGAGGCAGCATCGGTATCAGGACCGCCCCCGGATCCTCGCCGATCAATTCCATGTTCGGTTCATCCACCGTATCTTTCCCAGCCTACTATCCGGCATGGGTCCTGGAACAGATTCCGGACTGGGATTACCCCAATGCTTCGGGATACCGTATGGTAACGGCAGCCCAATCCAAATGGGGTACATATTACGGGCACCCATTCAACAAACTGAACATCCCGACATATGACCAGAACACAACGAGCGTGCTGTTTACCGACCTCATTCTGAATCAACGGTTCGACAAATGGATCCGAGGCCTGTCCGTACAAGGGAAGTTCTCTTTCAGCACGACGATGGCACGTGTTTCCGAAACGGTGAGCAAATCGACGCCTACCTTCTACCTTAACTGGGATCTGGTGGATTCCGGCACGGCAAACCCGTGGATCTCCTCCGTCGCTGGAACCAGCGTCGTAGAAGATGTGCCCTATGCCGCCACGCAGGGCAGCGTCAGCAGCCACTCCTACAACATGTACTGGGAGGCTTCCCTGAATTACGACCGGACATGGAACAACCACCATGTGACTGCACTGGCCCTTTTCAACCAGAGGGAGAACAGGTCAACCTTCAATTTCCCGTACAGGAGCCAGGGCCTGGTAGGACGTGCGACATATGACTACAGGCACACCTATCTCTTCGAAGCCAACCTCGGCTACACCGGTTCCGAGCAGTTCGCACCATCCAACCGCTTCGGAGTATTCCCCTCAGTAGCAGTTGGATATGTCCCTTCAAATGAGAAATGGTGGAAGAAGACTCTCCCCTGGTGGTCCAAACTGAAGCTCAGGTATTCAGACGGATTCGTCGGAAGCGACTCCGCAGGATCGCGCTGGCTGTATTACAGCTCTTATTCCAAGTCCGGAAGCTTCATCTACCAGGATTCGGCTGCCAATGAGGTGGCACAGTGGGAAATGGCCCATAAACAGGACCTCGGCATCGAGATGGGGTGGCTCAAGAACCGCCTGACTGCGGAACTGGACCTCTTCCAGGAGCACAGGACCCATATGCTTGTAGATCCAGTCATCCCCTATCTGGTCGGCGTCAATTACAAGCAAGTCAACAAGGGTGAAATGAAAAAGCACGGTCTCGAGTTCGAGATAAAATGGCAGGACCATTTCTCCAACGGGATCGGATACTACGTAAAATCCATGGTCTCATTCAACGAGAACAGGATCATCAATTATGAGGATCCCCCCTATCTGCCGGATTACCAGAAAGTTGCCGGAAAGCCCTTCGAGGGGAAGACAGGCGGCGTCTCTGTTGTTGACAGCGGATATTACACCTCCGTGGATGACATCCACAACTATCCGACATATTCCACGGACTGGACATACGTCCCTGTCGGTGCATATAAATACCTGGATTACTGCGTGGACGGCAACCTGAACATCAATGACCTGCACTCAGTCAAAGGCAGCCGCTTTCCTTCAACCCTGATGTCACTGGGCTTCGGATTCGACTGGAAGGGGTGGGAATTCAGCGCCCTGTTCTACGGCAATTACGGGAAATATGCCAATTACAATGCGGCATATGAGGTGGACTTCGTCAAGTCGGAAGTCCGCATGAGCAGGTCCATGGCCGACTACTGGAGCCCGGAGAATCCGGGTGCAAACCACGCGACCCTCGTCTACAACGGTTCCGCCGGCCATCCGATGTACTCCTGGGCCGGTATCAACGCAGGCCAGACAGTCGAAATGGGACTGGTCGGAAGGACCTGGAGGCAAGTCGATTACCTGAACCTGAGAGATGTCTATCTGGGATACACCTTTGACAGGAAGAAAATCAAATCCAAGATCGGCGTCAACTACCTTACCCTCTACATGAACGGGAACAATCTGCTCTATTTCACGGACCTTCTCAACGGAAATCCGGAGCTGACTTCCTTCACTACCGGAGCTTACCCGCTGATGCGCACGGTTCAGTTCGGTTTCAAAGTCGGATTTTAACCCACAGCAACCATGAAAAAGTATATCAGCATATTTCTCAGCGCTGTCATGGCACTCACCTCGTGCTCATATCTGGACATTTCCCCGGATCTGGGCCTCTCAGAGGAAGACGTTTTCACTAAATACAAGGAATTCAAGGCATTCCTTGATGCGGCCTACAACGGCACGGGAAAAACCGCGGCCAATTACAACCAATCCTACCTGAACCTGGAATACGGTTCCTTCCCCCTGCGCATGGACTCCAATGCGTACCGCTACACTTTCTGCACGATGACTGACATCGCAGATGCCGGCCGCCAGAACCTGCGTTCACAGACTATCAAACTGGGAGTCCTTGGAGAGAACAACGCATTCGTAGATGACCGAATGCCTATCTTCCAGGCCATGTTCCGGTGCATCCGCGTCGCCAACATGTGCCTGGAGAAGATTGACATGATCCAGGACGGGACCAGGGAAGACATCGAGGATCTGATCGGACAGGCTTATTTCATACGTGCCTGGGCCCACATGACCCTGTGCAACTATTTCGGCGGCATGCCGTATCTGAACCACGCCCTGCAGGCGGACGAAGATTTCGACCTGCCACGCGAATCGGCAACAGTCACTTACCAGAAAGCTGCCGAGGATTTCAAGCTCGCA
>CADCQP010000239.1 GCA_902803535.1 uncultured Bacteroidia bacterium
ATATGCTTGAAATTAACGGAAAAGATCTTGTTTGGGCAGTTTTGCGGAGTATTTTTCGCGCAGTTCGCGGAACAGTTCCCTGGTGTAGCGGGCCTGTGCCGGCCCTCTCCATGAACTGGTGTTGGAAATGAAGATCCAGCATTCGCCGTCGGGGTAGCGGTGTACCAGGGCGCTCGTGCCGGAGAATGTGCCGGTACGGTCCCAGCCTTTTTCCGGGTCGGTGTCGTTCCATCCGAGGGAGAATGTGTCTGGGTCGAAGTATTCAATCATGTCACCGAGGCTGTCCTCAGAGATGACATCCTGAAGGCGGGGGTCACCGTCTATTGAGGCGACGAAACGGGAGAGTTCGGCAGATGAAGCGGTCCATGCGCCTGCTCCGGAGAGCGCGTGGATGTCGTTCCCCCCGTAGCAGCGCACCACGTATTCCCCGCTGTTGTCGTATTTGGGGATCAGGGGCTCGTTGGAGGGGACGAAATAACATGTCTCGTTGGGCCTGCGCTCGCTACGGAGATTGCCGGCGATGTGGAAATCGTAGCAGCCTGCCGGACGCAGTACGTTTTCCTGGATGAAGTCCTCGTAGGGCTGCCCGGAGACTTTCTCGATTATGAGGGAAAGGATGAGGTAGCCGAAATTGGAATAGCTCTGCGATGTACCGGGCAGGAAATCCAGCGGGCGTCCCAGGATAATCTTCATAAGGGTCCTGCTGTCCGGTGGGGATTTCAGCCTGTTCTGGACGATTATGTCTTTGGTGGTGAACATCGGATCGCCTCTCCTGGTGGTGAATCCTCCCTTGTGGCGGAGCAGGTCTTCCACGGTGATCTTGAAATAGTTCCGGTCCTTGATGGCAGAGGTGTAGAGACTGTCTGACAGGATCCCTTCAGGTCCGAAGACGGTGTCGCTGAGTTTGAGGCTGTCGCGGTCGCACAGGACCATGATGCCCGTAGCGGTGATGAGCTTGCTGACGGACGCCAGGCGCAGGATGTGTCCTGGGGTCATGGCTATGCCGTCCCCGGCCTCTCCGTATCCCTTTGAGAAGAGAAGGGAGTCATTCCTGGAAACTGACACCTGGGCTCCCTGGAACTGCCACTGCCTCATGAAGTTGGTGATGTCCCTGTCCATAGGGGCGAGCTCAGCAGACTCCGACATGTCATTGTCCAGGGTCTTGTTAAGCTCCTTCGTCGGGAAAGATCCCGAAAGCGGACGCAGTTCGCGCCCCTCGTCACTTGAGAACGAGGACAGAAGGCATATGCTCGCCGCAAGGGCGGCAATGGAGGTCATTATGCCGGCTATCGATCCCACTGTGCTTGTCATTTGGAATCCTCCATCCTGGCCGCGAAATCGATAATCAACCTGGCTGTACCTTCGATGCCCAGCCTGGAAGAATCGACACAAAGGTCGTAGTTCGATGCTACTCCCCAGTTGCCGAATGTGAAATAGTTGTAGTATGTCTCCCTGGTGCGGTCCTGTTTTGCCATGTAGGATTCAGCATCTTCAGGACTGATTCCGTCGCGTTCGCAGACCCTCTTTATGCGGTCCTCCAGGGGCGCCGTGATGAATACCGAAATCCGGTTCATGTCCCTTAGGACATAGTCGGCGCACCTGCCCACGAAGACAGCGGGGCCTTTTTGCGCGATGCCCCGGATGACTTCGCTTTGCATCTTGAACAACTCATTGTCGCTGATGTAGTTCTCGGTAATCTGGAAATTGCCGGCTGAGGGCGCGAAGAAGTTGGAGAGGGAGAAGAGGCTGCGCTTCTCGTCGCTCTTGAGGAAGAGCTCCTTGCTGAAGCCGCTCTCTTCGGCAGCCTTCGCGATAAGTTCCCTGTCATACACGCATATGCCCAGTTCCCTGCCTATCGCCGCGGCGACATGCCGTCCGCCGCTGCCGAACTGTCTGCCTATCACATAATTCATTGTCTTTTCCATAGTCGGTGAATTTCAGATTGTACTTCCGAGTATAGTTGGGTCGTCCCCGTCTTTCATGGTCTTGAACTTCCGCAGCAGCGGCACCAGCAGGCACAGGGTCAGGGTGCATGCCATTATGTCAGAGACGGGGTAGGAGTACCATATGCCTTTGATATCCATTACTTTCGGGAGGAACCACACTAGCGGGACGAGGAACAGCAGCTGCCTTGAGAGGGACAGCAGGATGGACTTGTTGACCATCCCGAGGCTCTGGAAGAAATTCGTCGAGACCATCTGGAAGCCTACTACCGGAAGCAGCATGTTCATCATCCTCATGCCTTTTTCGGAGATCCCGATGAGTTCTTCGTCATTGGTGAACATCCTTACGGCCAGTCCGGGAGCGGCTTCGGAAATGACCCAGCCGATGAAGCAGACCAGTGTCGCCCATGCCGCCGTCTGGAGATAAACCTCCCTCACCCTTGAATATTTCCTCGCTCCGTAGTTGTAGCCGGCGATGGGCTGCATCCCGTGGTTGAGCCCGGCCACTATCATCAGGAAAAGGAAGGTGAACCGGTTGACTATGCCGAACGCTCCCAGTGAAAGGTCACCGCCGTACCGCCTGAGCTGCTGGTTGATGAAGAGTGCTACGATGCAGGAGGCGGAGTTCATCAGGAACGGTCCCAGCCCTATGGCGAGGGAATCCTTGGCGACCCTCCAGTCAAGACCGAAGATCCCTTTAGGGAAATGGATGAACCTCTCACGGTTCATGAACCACCTCCATGTCCATGCCAGGGCTGCCATCTGGCAGAGGACGGTAGCGATCGCCGCGCCTTTGATCCCCATGTGGAGGCCATATATGAAAATGGGATCCAGTACGGTGTTGGATACCACGGTGAAGATTGTCAGGTTCATCGAGAGCCGCGGGTTGCCTGCCGAACGGATCATGCTGTTGAGACCGAAATAAAGGTGGGTGAACACGTTCCCGAGGAGGATGATGGACATGTAGTCCCTTGCGAAGGGAAGGGTGTTCGGGCTGGCTCCGAAGAAATAGAGTATCGGGTCGAGGAAGGGGAGCGTCACCACAGTGAAGAGCAGGCCCAGGATGACATTGAGGGTCACCTCATTAGAAAGGACCTTGTTGGCGACCGAGTAATTCTTCTGCCCGAGCAGGACGGACAGGATGGTGGATGCGCCTACTCCGACGAGGGTGCCGAGCGCCGCGGCCAGGTTCATCAGTGGAGAGCATATGGCCAGTGCGGAAATGGCATATGACCCTACCTGGGGGATGTGCCCGATGTAGATGCTGTCCACCATGTTGTACAAAGAAGACGCAGTCATGGCGATTATGCCAGGAACTGCGTATTCTTTGATCAGGGTACTGATTCTCTTAGTCCCCAGTTCTGATGGTGCCACACGGGAATCCTGCATATCCTATGGCTTTGGAACTACCTCGATGTCAAAGCGAAGGGAAGAATATGGAGGAATGGATTTCCCGCTGCCGTTGTAGTCGTAGCCGAGCTCGTGGTAGAACACGCATGTGCCCCCTTCAAGGGCCTTCAACTTCGATAGGCAGTAGGCGAAGCCTTCCAGTACGTTGGAAGCGGAGGAAGCGCCTATGTCGCTCATCGTTATGTTCCTGTAGTCGGAGTTCTTGCGGATGACCTTGGGGCGATAGTCCCTTGAACTCGAGTAGATGTCGTAGACTTTTGCAGTGTCGGCTATATTGGTGTCGAAGACGGTTCCGTCAAGGAGCCTGCCGGTGTAGTTGATGTAGAACGTAGTGTCGTTCGGCATCTCCCTGGAACTCGCGGGAGCCTGGGTCTGGAGGTAGTAGAATCCGTACTTGGTAGAGTCCACTCCTTCGAGATTTCTGGCGACGTATCTCTTCAGCGAGTCGAGCAGGTATTTGTCGAGGTCTTCTGCAACCGTTTCCATCGTAACGTCATATATGCAGTTTGCCCCGGTCTCTTTCACTGAATGGTATTTTTCCGGATCCGTATAGTAATTGTAGGTCATGAGCCATCCGGGAATGGCGATGGTCCTTTTTCCGCCTTCACGCATGTTTGCCATGGTGTCGAAAAGCCCCGAATATATGGCTCCTGCGGCCATCATCCAGATCCTCGGGCCGTAATAGTCCGACATGGAATAATTCGAATAGACGCGCTGTGCAGTCTTCCTGTCAGTGGTTGACGTGACGTTCCCGTCCAGGTCGCGGACGGTGTAGTTGACTGAAGCGAACGGATAGACTATCGAGAACGGCCTTCCGGTCCCCGGAGTGTCGGACAGGATGTAGGCGCCAAGTGCGCTCTTGCGGGCTTCTGGGTAGTTGGTGGTGACCCAGGAGTCGAAGTACTTGACGTCATCTTCGTAATCTTTCTTGCTCTGGGGTTTCTCGCAGCCGCAGGCCAGAAGGGCCACCAATGCGGCGAGGATGCTTGCCTTTATAGTTATCTTTTTCATTTTCATTCGTCTAAGCTGACGACCCACACATGGTAGGCCAGTGCTGAATTTGCAGGAATCGTGCCGATTTTTCTTTTTCCGAAACCGTATTTTCCGCTGATGAGGATCAGGCATTCTTCTCCGGCCTTGACCCCCTCCAGTCCGCGCCTGAGGCCGCTTACAAGTCCGTCAGAGTCCATGTCTATCTGGATCGGGGCGTAGTTCTCTTCGCCGGAAAGTGCCCAGCCAGCATCTTTTGCTATGTCCTCCTGGTTGGTGGCGAACAGGGAGTTCTTCGTGAATCCTCCGCTGAATGTGTAGCCGGCGTAGTAAACCGTGGCCTTTCCCTTGGAACGCAGGGAATCGGCTCCCGAGCCTTCCGTGGCGACAAGGCGGACTACTTTGTTCTTGTAGACGACTTTGGCATCAGGATTGGCTTTCAGGAAGGAGGAAACATATGAATCGATGGCTTTCTCCTGGTTCGCGAACAGGGTGTCCGTGTCTTTCTCGCAGGAGGCGAGAAGGACCACCGCGGAAAGGATGCATATGAATGCATATGTCAGTGTCCTTTTCATTGTCCGCTGAGGAATTCGTGCGTTATCTTTTCAATGTAGGCGGCGGCCTCTTCCCTGGAGCATATGTCCGCGGGCTGCCCGTCGCTTTCCCTGAACCAGAGTTTCCCCCCGGCTGCGTTGGGATGGCCGCCTCCGTGGAAGTACTTGACAGCCATATCACTGGCCATTATGTTCTTCCGGGAGCGTATGGAGACCCTGAAAAAGCCTCTTTCGTCTTCGTGGAGGAAGAGGCTGATGCGTATCCCGCCTATTCCGAGCGGGATGTTCACGAATCCGTCGGTCTCACCCTCCTGGATGCCGAAGCGGTCGTGGATTTCCTTGTCAAGTATGAAATAGGCTGCACCGTCGGGAGTTATGGTCATGTTACTGCCCAGCATGAATCCCATCAGGCGGTAGCGGTTCTCCCGGTAGTGGCTGTAGAGGCTTTCCAGTACGGCATCCCTGTCCACCCCGGCGGCTATCAGTTCCGAAGCCATCCTGAAGGTTCCGGGGAACACCGAATTTGCGAAATTGTTGGTGTCCGTGGTCATCCCTGCCATCAGGGCCCTTGCAGATGCTTCAGGAAGCTTTCCGGGATCGGATGCAGTCTCCGGCATGGTGAGGAGGAGGTAATACAGCACCTCGCATGTGGATGAGACGTCTGTACGTGAGAACATGATGTCAAACTCGTCGCAGCGGGGGTCAAGGTGGTGGTCGATCAGGACCTTGAAGGCCCCGGACGAGAGCATATCCTGCTCCAGGCAGGCCGTACGGTCGAATGAGTTTCCGTCGAGCATGAATACCATGTCGGCCTGGCCTACGGCCGCCCTGGCTTCGTCCGGGCTGTCAGAGGCAACGATCACATTCTCTCCTTCCCACAGGAAGGCCAGGTTGCCCGGAAGGGTGTCAGGAAGTATGATGGTAGCGGATTTGCCGCAGGATTCAGTCAGGAAATGCCTCAGGGCCACGCAGCTTCCGACAGCATCCCCGTCCGGGTGCGTATGCGCTGTGATGACCATGCGCCCTGACGAGGCGATTTTTTCGTGCAGAATCTGAAAATCTCCATTCATTTCAATTGCAAATTTACAAAATTATATTGCATTTGATAAATCAATTTCATAACTTTGTCCGGATAAATGCCTATAACAGGATAATTAGTAAATACACAAAATAATGAACGGTATTGTTAAAAAGCTTCTTTGCTACCTTATCCTTCCTCTTCTGATCGTCCTTCTCGGATGGCTCATCGTGAAGAGTGTCATGAAGCCTGTTGAA
>CADCQP010000240.1 GCA_902803535.1 uncultured Bacteroidia bacterium
CACGTCGAAATTGTCCGAAGAACCATATGTCTTCGTTATCTGGGTCAGGAACACATCCTTGAGCACACCCATCATGACCGGACGGTCTATGTTCTTTTCTTCCTTGAAGATCTTGAACGCATCAATGAGGGTGTCTTCTTTTTCGGTTTTCTTTGCCATATTGTTAACTGTTATTTGAATTCTATGTAAGGGATGACTGAATTGACCTGGGTGAACGGGAAATCATCCTCATGCTCCACGGTTACCTTTTTCTTCTTGCCTTCGACCGCTTCGGAGGCGGTGTAGCGCAGGCGGATGCCTTCCTGGTCCGCTGCGGTGAGCGTTCCCTTGAGGCGCCTTCCGCCCTTGAGGCTCACCGAGACCTCTGTCCCTATGGCCTTGCGGAACTGTGCTTCCACCTTCAGCGGCTGGTCCAGCCCGGCCGAGGTGACAGTCAGGGAGTAGTCTTCCACGTCGCGGTCGAAAGCATCCAGGAATGCATTGTTGACCGCAATGCAGTCTTCCATCTCCACGGCCCCCTCTGATTTCTCGATGGTGAAGGTGATGTCATTGTCAGGGGACACTTCCACCTCGACGACAAAGCACCCGCGGCTCTCAACCACGGGGGTCATCTTCTCCAGGATATCCTTTTCGTTCATCGGCACTTCCTTAAAACAAGGGATAGGAACCTTTCGGCCCCTATCCCACATCTCAACGGTGCAAAGATACGAATATTTATTTTAATTCAAAAATTATACTTACATTTGTGCTCATAATTTTATCCGAAAGTCGCAAATGGAATTAACTGCAAAACAGTTAGCAAGGATCCTGAAGGGTACGGTCGAGGGTGATCCGCAGGCAACGATCACGTCATTCGCCAAGATAGAGCATGGAAAGAGCGGGCAGCTCTGTTTCTTCGCCAATCCCAAATACGAGAACTACGTTTACACATGCAAGGCTAGTATCCTTCTGGTCAATAACGACTTCCAGCCTAAGAAGCCGGTAGCTCCGACTATGGTCAGGGTTGAGAACTCATATGAAGCGATCGCCCAGCTCCTCAAGTACGCGGCGACCAAGAAGCGTACTTCCGGCCGTCACCGCGGCTTCCGCTCATCCTACTTCCTGACTTCCAAGTTCGGGAAGAAGGTCTATCTGGGAAGCCATTCATATGTGGGACACCACGCATATGTGGGAGACTACACCAAGATCTACGAGAATGTGTACGTAGGCGACGACACGCGTATAGGGAAGAACTGCATCATCTATCCGGGAGTCGTCATATATCCCGGGATGGTGATAGGCGACAATGTCATCATCCACGCCAATGCCGTGATCGGGTCCGACGGATTCGGCAACGTGCCCCAGAGCGACGGGACATGGGAAAAGATCGAACACCTCGGCAACGTGGTCATCGGTGACAACTGCGAGATCGGGGCCGGTACCACTATCGACCGCGCCGAGATGGAATCCACCATCATAGGAAACGGTGTCAAGATCGACAACCTGTGCCAGATAGCCCACAACGTACAGATAGGGGACAACACCGTGATGGCCGCCCAGTGCGGTATAGCGGGTTCCGCAAAGATCGGCAAGAACTGCATACTCGCCGGCCAGGTCGGCATCGTCGGACATATAGTCATTCCGGACCACACCACCATCGGCGCACAGGCCGGTGTCATCGGAAGCCCCAAGAAGGAAGGGGAGACCCTCCTGGGTTCTCCGGCCATCCCGGTCAAAGAGTACATGAGGTCATATGCCGTCTTCCGCAAGAACGGTAAAGAGGGGCTCTGAAATTAAAATAGCTGTTGTATTAAAATAAATTGCTATCTTTGCAGCCCGAATCTGACCAGAGATGAAACAACGGACTTTGAAGAGAGCATATGAATTCGAGGGAAAGGGCCTTCATACAGGCACTTTCTCTCATATGACATTGTCTCCCGCCCCCGTTGATTCGGGAATAGTCTTCGTGCGTACCGACATGGACGACGCACAGATCCCTGCCCTTGCAGAATTTGTCACCTCTACCGCCAGGAGCACTACAATTGCCTGCGGAGAAGCCCAGGCCGTTACGGTCGAGCACATCCTTTCCGCCCTTTTCGGACTTGGAGTCGACAACGCGAGGATATCCCTTACAAATCTTGAAGTCCCCATCCTTGACGGCAGCGCCAGGCCTTATATAGATGCCATATGCGCAGACGGACTTGAGGAGCAGGATGCTGAGAGAAAGTATCTCGAGATTTCGGAAACAATTGAAATAAAGGATGATGAAAGCGGAGCATGGGTTCGTGTCGAACCTGCCGCAGCTCCCTCTTTCAGCATAACCGCAGACTTTGCCTCAAGGGTCCTCGGAGTCCAGACGGCCCAGTGGGACGAAACCGTCGATTATCCCCGGGAGATCGGCATATGCCGCACTTTCGTTTTCCTTCATGAGATCGAGTTCCTCCTCGGCCACGGGCTTATCAAGGGAGGGGACGTCGACAACGCGATCATTGTGGTTGAGAAGCCTGTGGAGCAGGACCACCTGGACGAAATCGCTTCCTCGCTCGGGTATCACGGACTCTATGTCACTCCTGAAGGTTATCTCAGCAACCTTAAGCTCCATTTCCCGAATGAATGCGGGCGCCACAAGCTGCTCGACATCCTGGGAGACTTCTGCCTTTGCGGGGGCAGGCTCAAGGCAAAGGTGACTGCCTATAAGCCGGGACACCGGATCAACACCAACGCCGCTAAAGCGGTACGGAAATTGCTCACCACTGATTCCGCAGAATAATTTATTTACCAGAATGAACAAAATCAGCCCTTTGGCAACAGTCAGTCCGGCTGCGAAGCTCGGAGACAATATCGAGATAGGACCATATGCATTCGTGGATGCCGACGTCGAGATCGGTGACGGTTGCAAGATCCTTCCCCACGCAGTGATTTTCCAATATGTCCGCATGGGCAGGAATTGTACGGTTTTCCCCGGCGCGGTAGTGGGAGCCATCCCTCAGGACCTCAAATATGACGGAGAGGTCTCATATGTCGAGATCGGGAACAATGTCACGATCCGCGAGTGCGCCACCATCAACAGGGGCACCAAGGCCAGCGGCAAGGGCGTGACCAGGGTAGGGGACGACAGCCTCATCATGTCATATGTCCACATCGCCCACGACTGCAATGTCGGAAAGCATTGCATCCTCGTAAGTTATGTCGGGATCGCAGGCGAGACCGACGTCGAAGACTGGGCTATCCTCGGTGGTGGTGCCAAGGCCCACCAGTTCTCCAGGATCGGTGCGCATGCAATGATCGGCGGTGCCTCCAAGATCAACAAGGACATCCCGCCCTTCGTACTTGCAGGCCGTGATCCCATCTGCTACTGCGGAATCAACCTGGTCGGCCTCAAGAGGCGCGGTTTCGAGTCTTCCGTCATCAGGGAGATCAAGGACATCTACGACACCATCTACTTCCAGGGTTACAACATTACCGACGGATGCGCCAAGGTCGAGGCCGGTTTCCCGCAGACTCCGGAGCGCGACCAGATCCTGTCCTTCATAAAGAATTCCCGCCGCGGCATCATCCGCGCGAACGACATAAAAGAGAGGGGAGACATAGAGTAGATGCTGCTCCTATCGACGGCATTCTTTCCTTCTGTGGAATACCTGGCGCTCATCGCCAGCGGCATGACGGTTCCGGAGAATCCTTCCGGAACCGTCATTGCGTCAAGGGTTTTCCTGGAGGCTCACGAGAATTACCAGAAGCAGAGCTGGCGCAACAGGTGCCGTTTCCTGTCGGCATCCGGTCCCGAAGATTTCAGCTATCCCGTTGTCCGTCCCGCCCTCGGACGCCCTATTACTGAGGTGAAGGTAGATTACTCAGTCCCCTGGGTGACCCGCTTCAAGAGGGCCCTGGTTTCGGCATATGAAAGTTCTCCTTTCTTTGATTTCTACAAGGACTCCCTATTCGAAGTCCTGGACTCCCGTCCGGAAACCCTGTTCGAACTCAACACCCTGAGCCTGGAGTACCTGCTTGAAAAGCTTAAGATTGCCTGCGAGATTTCCCGTACGGAGTCTTTCGCCGTGCCCGGGTCGGAAGGATGTCCCCGTGATGACTACCGCTATGTGATCCATCCGAAACGCCCCAGCCACATAATGGCAAACCTTGGACTGGACCGGCCTTACTGGCAGGTCTTTTCAGGACGTTTCGGTTTCTGCGGGGGGCTTTCCGCCCTGGACCTCCTTTTCAACGAGGGACCGGAGGCCATGTCATATTTAAGAACCCGCGCACATTTTTAAATGTACGTTATTTCCGGTATAAGGCCATATGTCCCGGATCCACTCCGGCAGTGGTCATCCATTTCAGGCGCAGGTCTTGGGAGTAGCAGCTTATCGTCCCCGGGGCGAGATAGTCGCCTGCATCACCGATGTAAAGGTCACCGTTGGATCCGTTCACGCATATGCCGTAGGGAACAGCGGATCTTGGTCCGAGTGCGGCTCCTTCCGGGGTGAAGTCTTCCACGGCCACGGCACCGGTGCCGGTGTTTACAGTGTAAAGTTTCCAGTTTTTCTCTGCCTTCGGGTCCCAGACCCATTCGTCTTCAGTCCCTATGATGTAAAGGTTACTGCCGGACGCCCCCTCGGAAAGGGTCGCGCACGAGAACCTGACAGGGGTATCGGAAACAGTTGAGTTGCAGGATTCTGCGTTATCGCCGAGGAACTTGTACACTCCGGAGTGTATGCTGAAGAAGTCACCCATGGCGGTAACCCATCCGTTCCCCTTGGAGTCGATGAAGATGTCCTTCAGGTTCTTTGCGACCGTGATGGTGTCGGTAGGCTTGAAGGTCTTTGCATCCAGGACGAATATCCTGTCATCATAAGAATAGTCGCTTTTCGCTCCGCCGCCGCATGCGACATAGATCTTCCCGTCGTGAACCTCAATCCCTTCCGGCTGGTAGCCAACGGTAACGGAGTCAACCACTTCGTAGCTCCCTTTCTTGACACGGACGACGGCACCCTTCCTGTCTGCTCCGCCATAATATGCTCCTGACCAGGAACTTACATATGCATAATCTTTGTCGAAAGCGATGTTCCTGGGAGTAGGGATGCTGATGGTGGCGATGTGGGTCTCGTCCTTGGCGGACAATACCTCCACCAGCCCGGGGCCTCCGTTGAGTACGGCCCAGGCCTTGTCTTTGTCTATTTTCAAGTCGTTTCCGGTGTCGCCCAATCCGCCCGTGACGGTCGGGTTCATCTTTCTGAATGAGCTCTGGACATAGTTCCCGTCAGAGAAACGGAAAAAGTCCAGTGTAGCATTGTTGGTGCCTTTTTTCCCTTCGTTGAGTACAAAGAGCTTCTGGTAAGGCCCCGATGTTTCACCTACTGCGACATTGATGCCCGCAAGGTCCTCGTCCCTGGAGGCAGTTTCATCTTTGGTGCAGCCTGCGGCTATCGCCACG
>CADCQP010000241.1 GCA_902803535.1 uncultured Bacteroidia bacterium
ATTGGTTTGCGCAATATAACGTTTTTATTGTTAATGGCATAATAATTATTAATCAATTATTAATCTTGCCTCTGAGGGACTTTTTTTAATCCGCTTCCGGAATACATCCAAGCGACATTTTCCCGTACAGGGCGCCTTCAGGCGCAGGAGCTTGGTTATATTCCGGAAGCGGATTAAAAGGACTGTAGTATTCCGGCTGCCGTCAGGCCTCTTCGATGTAGTGGCACCAGCCGTGGGTGTCCTCCAATTCTCCGAACTGGATGCCGGTGATCCTCTTGTACAGCTTGGTGCAGACAGGTCCTACGACACCGTCGGGAACGAAGCGATAAGACTTCGAAACCACGTCGCCTTCAAGGGTCGGTTTGATGTCGATATGCGACATCGGAGTGATAACCACCGCAGTGCCGCATGCACCGGCCTCTTCGAACTCCGACAGTTCCTCAACAGGCACGGGACGCTTCTCTACAGTCATCCCGAAGTCCTTTGCGACCTCCTGGAGAGTCATGTTGGTGATTGAAGGCAAGACGCTGTCAGACAGTGGAGTGATGTACTTGTTCCCCTTGATCCCGAAGAAATTGGAAGAACCGAACTCATCCACGAACTCCCTGGTTGCAGAATTCAGGTAGAGGAGCTCAGTGTAGCCCTGGTCATGGGCGATCTTATACGGCTTGAAAGTAGCGGCATAATTGGCTCCGATCTTGAAACTGCCCGAACCCTTCGGAGCCGCACGGTCATAGTTGCCAGGAATTACGGCGGCGAAAGACTTCAGGTGCTCTCCGTAATAGGAACCTGCAGGAGCGCACATGACGGCAAAAATAGCCTCAGGATAAGGCACAAGCTGCATTTGCGGATGCATTCCGACAAGGAGCGGCCTCACGTAAAGAGACGCCTTGTGACCGTACGGAGGCAAGAATTCCAGGTTATTCTTCACGCACAGGCTGCACATCTCGATGAACATCTCCTCAGTAGGTACGGGGAGCCCGAGGTAATTCGCAGTCCTCTGCAGACGGGCTGCGTTCTTGTCCGGACGGAACAACGCTATGCGCCCGTCCTTCTGGCGGAAAGCCTTAAGTCCCTCGAAGCAGGAAATCGCATAATGGAAAACCTGGGCGAAAGGATCGAAAGTGAATGAGAAGGTCTCCGTGGTCTCAATAGGCGACCACTTTCCATCTTTGAAATGGGAGAGAACGACGGTACGCGTCCTGTAGGCATCAAAGCCCAGAGTGTCCCAGTTGATATTAGCCATGATTGTTATTTGTTGATTTCTTTTGCAATCCAGTCTCCGACCTCAGAGGTGGAATAAGCCTTTCCACCGGCAGCGAGGTCTTCGGTCACGATTCCTGCCGCGATTGAAGCAGCCACGGCTTCACGGATAGCCTTACCTTCCTCCATGAGTCCGAACGAATACTCGAACATCATTGCAGCCGAAAGGATGGCTGCCACCGGGTTGGCGATGTTCTTTCCTGCAGCCTGCGGGTAAGAACCATGGATGGGCTCGAAAAGGCTGGTGTGCTCACCCACCGATGCGGACGCCAGCAGGCCCATGGAGCCGGAAATGCAGCTGGCCTCGTCTGTGAGGATGTCCCCGAAAGTGTTCTCGGTCACCAGGACATCGAAGAACTTCGGGCAGCGGATAAGCTGCATGGCGGCATTGTCCACGAACATGTAATCGACATTGACGTCAGGATACTTCGGTTCCATCTCCTGGGCGACCTGCCTCCACAGGCGTGAAGACTCGAGGACATTGGCCTTGTCCACCACCGTCAGGTGCTTGCGCCTGCGCTGTGCATATTTGAAAGCCAGGTCCAGGATACGTTCAATCTCGAAGCGGCTGTAGATACAGGTATCATATGCAGTGTTCCCGTCGTCCTTGCGCCCTTTCTCCCCGAAATACATTCCTCCGGTGAGTTCGCGGACGCACAGGAAATCAGCTCCGTCCACAAGCTCGGTCTTGAGCGGAGAGCGGTCCACCAGGGACTTGAAAGTCTCAACGGGACGCAGGTTCGCATACAGGCCAAGCCTCTTGCGGATAGCCAAGAGACCCTGCTCCGGCCTTACCGGAGAATTGGGATCATTGTCATATTTGGGATCACCCACGGCACCGAAAAGCACGGCGTCACTGTCCATGCATATGGAATGGGTCTCTTCCGGATATGGGTTTCCGAAACGGTCGATGGCGCATGCGCCGACATATGCAAAACTGTACTGTACATCATGACCGAAGCGGCGGCACACCGCGTCCACGGCCTTCACCGCCTGGTCAACAACTTCGGGACCTATGCCGTCTCCCGGCAATTTCGCGATTCTGAGTTTCATATGTGTGTCCTTAAACTGTGTTTTCTATAATGTTCAACATCTTGAATGTAGCCTTGATGGCTGCTTCTGCCTGGTCGGAATCCACTCCCCTGGTCTTGAACGAGGAGCCGTCCATGTCCCAGGTAATGGTGGTCTCGACGAGGGCGTCGGTCTTTCCTCCGGGCGGAATCTTGACTATGTAGTCCGCAAGGCGCGGGTGCTTCTTCCCGAGGGAATCATAGATCTTCCAGAGTGCCTTCATGAATGCATCATACTGACCGTCGCCGGAAGCCGATTCCTCGAATTCACTGCCACCGATGTCAATCTTAAGGTTGGCCAAAGGCCTCATCCCACGTGTGAGCTGAAGGCTGTAGTTGACCAGCCTGATGTGCTCACGGGTGAGGAAGTCTCCCTTCAGGACATCTGCAATGATAAATGGAAGATCTTCTGTAGTAAGGCTTTCCTTCTTGTCGCCAAGTTCCACGACCCTCTGCGTCACGAGCTTCATCTGCTCGGCGGTAAGGCTGATCCCCAGTTCCTCGAGGTTCTTCATGATGTTCGCCTTGCCGCTGGTCTTTCCGAGGGCATAATGGCGATGGCGGCCGAAACGCTCGGGCATGAGGGCATTCTGGTAGAGGCCGCCCTTCTTGTCTCCGTCGGCATGGACGCCGCTGGTCTGGGTGAACACGAATTCTCCCACAAGGGGCTTGTTGGATGGTATCCTGATTCCGGAAATGGTCTCGACATACCTGCACACGTGCATCAGCTTCTTCTCATTCAATGAATTGGGAATGTGGAGATGGTCGTTCAGGATTCCTATCGCGCTGGACACGGGCAGGTTTCCCGTCCTCTCCCCCAGTCCGTTAACGGTGACATGGATTCCCTTGACCCCGGCCTTCAGCGCCTCGAATGTGTTCGCCGCGGCAAGGTCATAATCATTGTGGGCATGGAAATCGAAATGGATGCCCGGATAACGGCTTATCATCATCCTGCAGAACGCCCCGGCATTGTCCGGATCCAGGATGCCGAGGGTGTCCGGGAGCATTATCCTGCGTACGGGAGCGTCCTTGAGGCCGTCCACCAGGAAATACACATAGTCAGGGGAATCGATCATCCCGTTTGACCAGTCCTCCAGATAGACATTGACATCAAGTCCCCTTGACCTGGCCAGGGAGATATTGGCCAGGACATTGTCCAGGTGCTCCTGCGGGGTCTTGCGGAGCTGTCCCGTGACGTGCCTCAGCGAACCTTTGGTAAGCAGGTTCATCACCTTCCCACCGGCAGAGGCAATCCAGTCCACGGAAAGCCCGTCGTCCACGAATCCAAGCGCCTCGACCTTCTCCAGCAGACCAGTCACAGACGCCCAGGAGCATATCTTCGCATATGCCTCCTTTTCTCCGGCGGACACCCTTGCGGATGCCACCTCGATGCGACTTACCTTCAGTTCGTCCAGAAGCAGCTTCGCTATGGCCAGCTTCTCATCGGCATTGAAGGATACCCCGGCAGTCTGCTCCCCGTCGCGGAGAGTCGTGTCCATTACCTCGATCATATGTTCTTCTTCTCGTATTCTTCGATCTTGCCTTTCTGCTGGAGGAGATAATCGATGTCATCTAGCGCATTCATCAGGCAATACTTCTTGTAGCCGTTGATCTCGAATTTCTCACTGCGCCCGGTTGAGAGGTTGGTGACTGTCTGGTTAGGGACATCAACCCTCACCCTGGCCTTGGGATCCGCGGCTATGGTCGAGAAAAGCTCCGCGAGGAAATCCTCCGACACTGTCACCGGAAGCACGAAATTGTTCAGCTCATTGTTCTTGTGGATATCCGCGAAAAAGCTGGAAATCACCACCTTGAAGCCATATCCCGCAATCGCCCATGCGGCGTGCTCACGGCTTGATCCGCTGCCGAAGTTCCGCCCTGCGACGAGGATGTCACCGCCATATGCCGGGTCGTTCAGCACGAAAGTGGGGATGGGATTCCCCTGGGCATCGTATCTCCAGTCACGGAAGAGGTTCTCCCCGAAGAAAGACTCATCCCTTGTGGTTGCCTTGAGGAACCTGGCGGGGATTATCTGGTCGGTGTCCACATTCTCCAGCGGAAGAGGGACGCAGGTGCTTTCAATTATGTTGAATTTCTGTTTCATGGTCTTTCTGTCAGATGTTCCTTGGATCGGTTATCCTGCCGGTAACGGCGGCGGCCGCTGCTACCAGAGGGCTGGCGAGTATAGTCCTCGAGCCGGGCCCCTGCCTCCCCTCGAAATTGCGGTTGCTGGTGGAAACGCTGTATTTCCCGGCGGGGATCTTGTCCTCGTTCATGGCAAGGCACGCCGAGCATCCGGGCTGGCGGATTTCAAATCCCGCCGCCTCGAGTTCCTTGTCCAGGCCTTCCTCGCTGATCTGCCTGCGCACTTCCCAAGATCCCGGGACGAGCCATGCTGTCACTCCGTCAGCCTTGCGGCGGCCCTTCACCACGGAGGCAAAGGCCCTGAAATCTTCGATGCGGCCATTGGTGCAGGCTCCCAGGAAGACATAGTCTATCTTTTTGCCAAGGAGGCTCTCGCCAGGTTGGAATCCCATGTAGTCCAG
>CADCQP010000242.1 GCA_902803535.1 uncultured Bacteroidia bacterium
TCTCTGCGAGTGGGTTGACCGTGTCGTCCTCGGAAGCCACTGCGACCATGCATATCTGACCGAAGACGGCAGCGGTTATTATTTCAAAGATGCCAGATACACATGGCTGCTGAGCAGCATGAATTTCATCGTGACCGTGATGACCGGTATGTTCGCCGGCGAAATCCTGAAAGGGGAGGGCAAAGGCCTGTTCAAGATGGAGGATGCCGGCATACGGAAGACATTGATGCTGCTGGTTTTCGGCGTCGCGATGTATGCTGCCGGTAAACTCTGGAGTCTCCAGATGCCGCTGAACAAGTACATATGGACCAGTTCGATGACCTTGGTCACCAGCGGGATAAGCTTCATGCTTCTCGGCGTGATTTACTGGATTGTGGACTGCAGGCAATGGAAAGGGCTTGACTGGCTGCTGCCATTCGGCCTTAATGCCATCTTTATCTATTTCATCGGCTACATATGTGATTTCTTCAGCGTCACGAACCACCTCACTTCGGGCCTGAAGCAATATATCTCCGACCCGCACATGTTCGGGCTTTTGAGGCACACGGTCCACGGCCTCCTTGTCTGGGGCCTGTTGTACCTGATGATGAAAAAGAAGATCTTCCTGCGGGTGTAGCCCTTGCTATTGCAGGCTGTCCAGAAGTGTTTTCTTGAAAGCGTTGAAGTCGTTTTCGAGAGGGACACTCACTTTCTTTCCCCTGGAGAACGCAAGCAGTCTCTCCGGGATGGGAACCTCCTCACCTGTAGCTTTCTGCACAGTAGAGAGGAACTTTGCAGGATGCGCGGTCTCCAGGAACACGCCGACCTCTCCGGGGCTCAGTCTTTCGGACAGGACCTTATAGCCGCATGCTCCGTGCGGGTCGAGGAGATAGGAGTTCCTTTTCCTGCAATCGCGGATCGTTTCCAGGATCTGGTCATCCGTAACCACGCCTCCCTCAACATCTTGGATAATCCTTTCGTGGCTGTCCCCGTACAGGTCCAGGATCCTTGCGAAGTTGCTTGGCGCACCTACGTCCATTGCATTCGCATATGTAGTAACCGAGGGACGGGGAACATATGTCCCGCTCTGGAGGTATTGGAAGAAGACGTCGTTCGAATTGTTCGCGGCGATGAACCTGCTGACCGGCAGGCCCATCCTCTTTGCGATCAGCCCCGAGCATATGTTCCCGAAGTTCCCGGATGGTACGCATATGACTACGTCTTCGGTCCGTCCTTGTCTGCGGAGGCTTGCATATGCTCCGAAGTAGTAGAACGACTGAGGAAGCAACCTTGCCAGGTTGATGGAGTTGGCTGAGGTCAGGAACATCCTGCTGTTCAGCTCTTTGTCCATGAATGCGGTCTTTACAAGCGCCTGGCAGTCATCGAATGATCCGTTCACCTCGACGGCGGTGATGTTGCCTCCGAGGGTGGTGAACTGGCTTTCCTGCATCGGGCTCACCCTGCCGCTGGGGTAGAGGACCCAGACGTGTATGCCTTCAACTCCCAAGAATCCGTTCGCAATGGCGCTTCCGGTGTCTCCGGAGGTTGCGACAAGTACATTCACTTCGCCTCCCTGTGAAGCCGTGCCGTGGGACAGGAGGTGTCCCAGGAGTTTCGCCATGAACCTGGCCCCGACATCCTTGAATGCGAGTGTCGGACCATGGAACAGTTCCAGGGCGTAGATGTCTTTCTCTACCGGAACTATCGGGCAGTCAAAGGAGAGTGCTTCCCTGACTATCTTGTCAAGGTCTGTTTTTGGGACATCTTCCCCGAAAAGGGCAAAAGCCACATTCTGCGCAATCTCCACAAGGGACATATGCGGTATCTCCTCGAAGAACGAGGAGGGGAGAGCCGGAATCCTTTCGGGCATATAGAGCCCCTTGTCCGGTGCGAGGGAATGCACTACCGCAGTCCTTAGGTCAACCGGAGGAGATGCTTTGCCGGTACTGTAGTACTTCATGAGGTTGGTCAGTCTAAGTTCTATGCAATCAGCCTTGTACCCTTGTTGGATACTTTGACGACATAGCTTTCGTAGGGGATTCCGAGGGCATCGAAATGGCTGTCCATCACCTGGCCTGCCTTCTTGGCAATGTCGTTCCTGGAGGCCAGCGAGAAGACAGACGGGCCGGATCCGGCGATGTTCATTGCGAGGGCTCCGGTTGCGAGGACCTTATCGCGGAGCTGGTCGAAGCCGGGGATGAAGTCCTTCCTGTAAGGCTCTGCAATGGCGTCCCTCATGCTTCGTCCGACGAGTCCTATGTTCCCGCTGCACAGGCCGGCAACGAGTCCTCCGACGTTTCCCCACTGGGTGATTGCGTCGTGGAGGGGGACTTTCTTGGGGAGTATGCTCCTGGCTTCTTTCGTCGATACTACGAGTTTCGGATGGATTACTGAACAGTAGAAGTCTCCGGGGACGGGAAGCTTGATTATGTCGAGGGGCTCATATCCCCTGATCAGGACTATGCCACCCATTACAGCGGGCGCGGCATTGTCGGCATGGTAGCCACCGCTGGCGAGGTTCTCGCCTTCCATCGCGCATATGACTACGTCTTCTTCGCTTAGAGGCTCTCCGTAGAGGGCGTTCATCCCGACGGCTGCGGCTGCGCTTGATGCTGAAGATGAGCCGATTCCGGATCCAGGATAGATCTTCTTCTGGATGACTACGTCAACCTGCGCCTTGTTCCCTGTCATCTGCATGAATTTGCGTACGACGGGGGTAATGACGTTCTGCTCTATGTCGTCCGGGAGGGGAACTCCTGATTCGTTCTTGATAGTGAGGCCGTCACCTTCGCTCAAAGTGATTTCAAGGATATCACCGACTTCGTCCAGGGCCAGGCCCATGATGTCGAAGCCACAGCCCAGGTTCGCAATGGAGGCCGGGGCGAAAACTCTGATTCTTTTCATGGCAACAGGTGAGTTGGTTTGCATAAGTTAAGTCTCAGACGGCTTCATGCCGTCCTTGAACAAAGTAAGTGATTAATTTCTTACTTTCCAAATTACTGTGCTCCCGGGGGAATCAATCAGAATATGCTGTCTTCGAGGTACCGTTTTGAAACGGAATTGATGAAGGCCATTTTGTACTTCTCACGTGCTGCCAGGAGGAAGGCGCCTACGCCGTATTCCATCGTGTCGGTAGATTTGATGTGCTGGGGGTCATGGCCTGTCAGCTGGACCCATCTCAGCATCCCTTCCGGACCGACACATTCAGTAAGGCTCTGCCAGGCCCTCATCGTCGGGACCAGGAATTTATCCTTGTCGCCCGTTTTGAACCGACTGTCGATCCCGGGCAGATGGAACAAAGCATCAGTGAACTCCTGTAAGGAGGGGACACGTTTGAGGACCTCTTTGGCGATGATGGCATCCCGGGTTATGCCCGGTGGAAGATCAGGAAGAAGCAGGCTCCTTAGAGCCTCCGATACTGATTCTGGGCTGAATCCAGATATTCAATTATCCTGAATGTCCTGTCATTCAATTGTTTCATCTGTACGAGCGGCACCTCGTACGGCTCGAAGTTCCAACGGACTATGCCTTTGTTGGAGTCCCGGTTGGATGGATCGGTGTTTAAGTCCTCAGGATCGTTGTCCATATACCTGAACCAGTGCCAGCCAACGCAGCATTTGCTTTCCAGAAGGGCCAAGACATAGTTCTGGTAGAACCAGCCCCTGTCTTCCTGCGTGTGCACGTTCCATCCCGCGCCGGTCTTGTTAGGCAGTCCGGAGTCTTCACCCTTAGTGTAGAACTCGGTGACCATGAAGGGTTTTCCGGACCATTTGCCAAAGTTTGTGATTTCCTCCTGCACCGGGGTCCAGCGTTGATAGAGATTGACGGAAATCACGTCCATGTACTTGCCGGCGACTTCGAACATCGCCGGATTGCGGAGCTCTTCCCTCCATTGGTTGAACCGGCATCCGAGATAGAGGTGATTTGGGTCGTACTTGCGCAGGACGGACGTCACTTTGGACAGGTAGGTTTCCAGGTAGAAAGCCGTGAATGCTAAACGGTCCTCGGGTGTAATGTCTTCCACGCGGGCGTCCTTGCCTTTCCTTTCATCGAACCATTTGCGGACGGCGAGATATGCCGGTTCATCATGCGCGAGGAGGGTCAGGTGCCTGTCGAGGGCATCGTTAACCCACGGTATCTCGTTGTCGGTGAAGTATCCGACCAGCCATGGATCATCCTTGTATGCCGCTATCTTGGATACCTCCTTCTCTACGAATTCGTCGAATTCCGGATCGAAGACCATAGCGAGGTCGAAACGGTAGTTCTGCCATCCGTGCTGGAGGTATTTTCCGCCGTAGCGTGCTATATGAACGCTGCGGTATTTGCTCATAGGACTGACGATTACCGTGTAAGGCATGGGCCTGTCGCTGTTCCGTACGGTTTCGGTGTCCGACCATGCTCCGAGGCCGTTGAAGCCCTGGCTGCGGAGCATATCCATATCTTTTGCCGCCCAGTTTTCCTTAGAACCGAACTTGTCTTTCAGGGCCTGTTTCTGCCTGTCAGAACCTCCGGTAGTAAAGCATGCCAAGCCTTTGAATATGTAAGGGTGTCCGGCCGGATCCACGAGCCACCAGCGGTCTCCTTCCTTCTGGGTGCGGAAGAAGCCTGTAGCTTCCCAGGATATATTCGTCCATCCGCCATATTCATCGGCCGCCGGATCAAGCTTGCGGAGCTTGAACCCCGGGAGACGGTCAAGGGTCATGGTTTCCCGTGTGGTCCATGTAGTCGCATTGGCATTATTGCGGCTTTCTATCATCCTGGGCCCCTTCTGGGACTGCGCCTCGGCAGGCATGGCCATCATCACCGCCATAGCCGCTGATACGATACTCAAAGATTTAATATTCATTGACTTAAGCATATGCGTAATCATTTCTTCCTGACTGTGATAACTGTGGTTTTTCCGGGAGCGATTGACATGTCCAGCCCGGAAGCCAGTTCTTCCCCTGAATGGGAAGAGGTTTCCCCGTTGACAGTGACAGCATATTTCTTGTCCCTATCAACGGTGAACCACTCCGGGAACTGGTTGATCCTGGCCCAGTCAAACGGAAGGTTGAGATTCTCTTTGTGGCGCTTAGTGTCGAAGAAGAGTTTTCCGTTCCAATCTTTTTCGGCGGAAAGCGAAACCAGGATGCCTCCGTTGAATTCCGTTGCGCCCCATTTTACATCTTCCCTCCATGGTTCGGCATGGGTGCCCCGGGTCTTCCAGAGGGCATACATTATGGCTGTCCTGGCGAAATTGCCGTCTCCGTGCCATTCCTGGATGAGCCCGTTGTCTTGCTGGAAAGAGTACATGATGTTTATCTCGCTGTCAATCCAGCTTGCTGCTTCTTCTGACCTCTCCCTGTTGTAGAGGTTCAAGGCACTTTCTATGGCATCGGCGTAACCGTCCATGTTACCTTCCCAGTCGTGGCTGCGGTAGAACTTGTTCAGGTTCCCGAAAACTTTGTATATGGCATCCTTATATTCTTCAGTCCCGTCGATGCAATAAACTGTGTAATAGCCGTCCAGGGTGTAACCCCAGGTGTCTGCGAGATGCTCCTGGAGGACTTCACCAGTGGAGGGGTTGATTTCATCATAGAACAGTCCGTGACTGTTCCGTCCCGTTTCCAGAACACGGTCCAACAGGTAGTGAAGCGGCTTCTGGTACTGTGCTTTCTTTTCTGGCCTGGCAGCGTTGACCGCGGCGTACAGCTCGCACAACCCGAGCATGAACTCACAGCCGTGATCCCTGAGCCTTATCCTGTCGGAATCAGCCGGGTTGTTGTCTCCAAGCAGGTAATAGTCGCCTATTTCAATGGCCCAGTCAAGATACTTTTCATCTCCGGTCATCCAATAGACCCTGGACAGGACCTGGAGAAGGTCACCATTGACCTCTATGACCTGGGAGTTTCCGTAATAGCTTCCCCGGATGTCAGTCGCTACGGTCACCAGCTTGTGCAGGTCATCGAGGATGGACATCATCCTGGCGGTCCAAGGAGTCTTGCCAAGGATTTCCGTTATAGGCATCAGACCGTCTTTCATGTACTCCGCCGAGCCATATATGACATTGCCGGTGTCAACCGGGCTGTTCCACTGGGTGTGGGTCCTCAGGTCATATGTCGCCGGGCAGGCACCCAGGCATGACGTCAGACGGGTCTCAGTCTCAAGCATTTCCAGCATCCTCCCGTTGTAAAGGTCCTTGTCGGTGAAGAAAGAGGTGATGACCATGAAGGGGTAGTTGTCGGCCGCTGCGTCCTGGGCATTCCAATAGTAATCCCCCCTGAGGTTCCTGGGGATCAGGCCCGTCTGTCCATCTGCGACAGAAAGCCATCCTTCGACGAAGCGTCTGCTTCTGGAGAATGCTTCATTGGCCGATGCGGCATTACGTCCGGCTTCTTCGACAAGTGAAGGATCAGGGGTCTTGTCCGTGGCACAAGAACAGATCAATGACAGGGCTGCTATGAGGATTAATGCTCTTTTCATATGCGTGGTAATTTATTTCTTGAACATTGCGTCCAGTTCGTGGATCTTGAAGCGGACTGACACTACGGAATGTTTCTCGTCTCCCGGGGCGTATTTGATGTAGGTTGTGGCGGCTATCGTTCCGTCCGGGAGGAGCTCCAGGCCGGGATAACCGCAGTCGGGACCGGCATAGCTGTGGAGAAGCTTGACTTTGTACTGCCCGGACCTGCCGTCGATGATGTCGTCCCATGTGCCGACCCAGGCTACGAAATGCCCCTTAGTAGGACTGTTCAAGGCCATGTCGCGGAAGACCGAGATGATCCTTCCGTCCGGCAGGTAAAGTGCTTGATGCCGGTCACCGGTAAGGCCCCAGGGGGTTTCAGTGAGTGGACTCCAGGTCTTCCCCTCATCCTTCGAGGTCATCATCAGGGCACATCCCTTGCGCTGGTTCTCCCTTGCCAGGCAGAGGATGGTCTTGCCGTCGGGTGAGTAGAAGCCGCATGGCTCGCATGGAGATTTCCCCGCATACTCGCCGACGAGTGTGGATTCATCCCAGTTCAGGCCTCCGTCATGCGAGACTGCCTGCAAGAGTTTCAGGGGATACTTTTCGTCTCCGCGGCTGTGGTACAGGCCGAGGTAGTCTCCGTTTTTCAAGCGGACGATGCTGGTAAAAGCCATGACGCATGGTTTGCCAAGTATCTTGACACGGCTCCATGTCCTGCCCCCGTCATCACTGCAGGAATATCCCATGTCCCGATATGGGCGGCCGCTTGAGACAGTGGCGAAAACAAAGATGCGCTTCTTGCCTGACTTGTCTTCCATCTGGTAAATGCTCGGGCAGTTTACGAGGCCTTCCCACTCTTTGGGGGCGTCCTGGACGTCCCAGGTGAGGCCTGAATCGTGGCTGAATCCAATGAAAGCAGCTGCTCCGCCATGGCCTTTGGACCACGTGCAGAGCATTGTTTTGCCGTCCTCGAGAAGCAGGGTCGTCGGATGGCCGTTATAGAGGTCAGGAGTGCCTCTGGCTATGATGACGTGGCGTTCCGTCTGGCCGGAGATGTCAGCCCATGGAAGGTTGGGCCTGTAATCTTGCGCCGCTGAAAGGAATGATGCGGATAACGCAGCGATGACATACAAGATTTTACGCATAGGATTATGGAATAATAATGTGGCTTTTGACAAATATACGAATGATTAGTTTATGGGGAAATGTTATATTTGTAAAAAAGCTTATCACATATGGCACTTGACAGATTTGATATCCAGGGAAAGGACAGCCTGAATTTGTTTACAGATGCGCTCGTAGTTGTCGATAGGGAAACCGGAGTGAATTATCTCTTTGTGCACCGCGGTTATGGCGGAGGGCTTACCCCTCTGCTCGATTCCGACGGCAAGCCGATAATCACAAAGGACAAAGACAATTACAAGAGGTAGCCTTCAGCAGGATGGATCAGGGAACAGCATTCCGGCCGATGCGCCGGTTCAAGCAGGAACTGCCTCAGGATGAATGCCTGAGGATACTTGACACCGCCTACAGGGGATTCCTTTCCGTCATCGGGGACGGAGGCTATCCATATGCGGTTCCGCTGAATTTCGTCTCGGTTGACGGTAAGATTTACTTCCACTGCGCGCGGGAAGGGCACAAGCTGGATGCGGTCCGCGCCTGCGACAAGGCATGCTTTACTGTCTTGGATGAACCTGTGAAGGAGCCCGGTGACTGGTGGTACCATGTCAAAAGCGTCATATGCTTTGGCCGGATCCGCGTCCTGAGTGATGCCGAAGAGGCCTTGCAGCGCCTGAAAGACCTTGGGAACAAGTATTTTCCGAAGAATTATGACATGGCGCGTGATCTTGCAAGCAACGGCCCGCGCGCCCTTGTCCTTGAATTTACCCCCGAACACATCAGCGGGAAAAGAGTCAGGGAGAAATAGGGAGCAGCCTTCTTTCAGCCCCTGGCGTGCAGGCCGCATTCACGGTGAAGTGGATCTTCCCACCACCACCGGCCGGCGCGGACGTCTTCTCCGGGTTTTACCGCCCTCGTGCACGGCTGGCAGCCTATGCTTGGGAATCCTTTGTCGTGAAGTCTGTTGTACGGGATCCCGTTGTCCATCACATATTCCTTGACTTCCTCCTCTTCCCAGAGCAGCAGCGGATTGAGTTTTATTACATCATCTGCTTCATCATATTCGACCATCTGCATGTCTTTCCTTGTGACGGACTGGCTCCGGCGGATTCCGGTGATCCACACCTCAGTATCCTTCAGCGCCCTTTTCAGAGGTTCGATCTTCCTTATGTTGCAGCACATATGCCTTTTTTCAACGCTGTCGTAGAACAGGTTGATGCCATTTTCCCTTACCATCTCCTGAACTTTCTCAAAATCAGGGAAGAACACTTCAATCCTGATCCCGAAAGTCATCTCGGTCCTGTCGATCAGTTCATATGTCTCCGGAAACTGCCTTCCCGTGTCCAGGGTGAAAATCCTCGAGCCGGATTTGTCTGTCTCAACCATCAATGCGGTGATCAGCTGGTCCTCGAAGCTGAGGCTGGATGACAGCGCCGCTTTCCGGCCATATGTGGACAATGCCCATGCGATGGCGTCCCTCGTGCCTTTCTCTTTTTCTTCTGAGATGAACAGCGAGTTCATTTCCTTTGCAAGGAATTTCTTTTCTGCTGGGTCCATATGCTTGTAGATTATGATTCAGAAACGATCATCCCGGCTCCGACTGTGTCATTGGTGTCATCGATGAATATCAGTGACCCCATCGCCCTGTTCTCCCTGTAGCGGTCGTAGATAAGGGGAGTGGCAGTACGGAGGATTACTCTGGCGATGTCATTCATTACGAGCCTGTCCGTGTCGTAAATCTTCTCCTGGGTTGTGATGTCTACTTTGTACTCAATGCTTTTGACGACACCGACAGTGTCCTGGGCCGCATGGCGTATCGTGTAGCGTTTGCCCGGGACAAGGGGGGAATTGCGGAACCAGCAGACATCGATTTCAAAGTTCTGTGCGACACCAGGCTGGACTCCCTTTTCAGAAACAATCACATCACCCCTGCTTATGTCTATGTCATCCTTCAAGGTTATGTCCACTGACTCTCCTGCAACGGCCCGCGGGCGGGATTCCGCGCCGAGGTAAATGCCGGTGACTTCGGTGGAAAGTTCTGAGGGATAGGCCTTAACCCTGTCTCCGACAGCTATTTCACCCGCTGAGATCATTCCCGCGTAGCCCCTGAAATCCGGGAACTTGCCCGAAATAGGGCGGATGACGTACTGGACAGGGAGACGGAGACGGTCCTCCGGGTCATGAGGCAGGGGAACGGTCTCCAGGAAGGTAAGCAGGGAAGGGCCGTCGTACCATGTCATACTTTCTGAACGGTTCACGACATTGTCGCCCAGCTTGGCCGACATCGGGATGAATGTGATGTTCCCCATGTCAAGGGAGAAGTCGTTGACCATCTTGCAGTAAGCCTCTTTTATCTCAAGGAATCGTTCCTCACTGAAACCGACCAGGTCCATCTTGTTGACGGCAACGACAACCTCCTTGATCGCCAGGAGTGAGGAAATGTAGGAGTGGCGGACAGTCTGCTCCATGATCCCATGCCTGGCATCGACAAGGATGACAGCCAGGTCGCAGGTTGAAGCACCGGTTACCATGTTCCTGGTGTACTGGATGTGTCCAGGTGTGTCTGCTATGATGAACTTCCTTTTCGGAGTGGCGAAATAGCGGTATGCGACGTCAATGGTGATACCCTGTTCCCTTTCGGCTCTCAGGCCGTCTGTCAGCAGGGCAAGGTTGACTTCTTCGTTGCCACGGCTCCGCGATGCCTCTTCGATGGCCAGAAGCTGGTCTTCGAAGATTGACTTCGAGTCATATAATAATCTTCCGATAAGAGTACTCTTCCCATCATCTACGCTTCCTGCGGTGCTGAACCGCAGCAGCTGCATGTCAAGATATCCATTATCTTCTGCCATATGTTTTTTCCCTATTAAAAATAGCCTTGTTTCTTGCGGTCTTCCATCGCAGTCTCAGACCTCTTGTCGTCAGCCCTTCCACCCCTTTCGGTGACCCTTGTCGCGGCTATTTCCCTGATTATGTCTTCTACTGTGTGTGCTTTTGACAGTGTAAGCCCTGTGCAGGTCACGTCTCCGATCGTCCTGCACCGGACATCGAGTTCCACTACCTCTTCATCCTCCCGGCGCTGGATTATGTCAGGTTCGGCTGCAAGCCACTGCCCGTCCCTCTTGAAAACCTTCCGACGGTGTGTGTAGTAGAGGCTCGGGAGCTCTATGCCTTCTTTGAAGATGTATTGCCACACATCCATTTCGGTCCAGTTGCTTATCGGAAAGACCCTGAAATGTTCACCCATATCCTTGCGTGCATTATAGATGTTCCATAGCTCTGGACGCTGGTTCTTGGGATTCCACTGGCCGAATTCGTCACGGTGGGAGAATATCCTTTCCTTTGCCCTTGCTTTCTCCTCGTCCCTCCTGGCCCCGCCAAGGGCTGCATCAAACTTGTGTTCAGCCAGGGTGTCCAGAAGGGTTACCGTTTGGAGTTTGTTGCGGCTGGCGTTGAAACCTGTCTCTTCGCGCACTTTACCCTGGTCGATTGAATCCTGGACATAGCCTACTACCAGGTCGGCCCCGAGCCTTTTCACCAGGTCGTCGCGGTAGGTGAGTGTCTCAGGGAAATTGTGGCCCGTGTCAATGTGGACCAAAGGGAATGGTATCTTTGCTGGATAGAAGGCCTTGTAAGCCAAATAAGTAAGTACTATTGAGTCTTTTCCTCCGGAAAACAGGATGCAGGGTTTCTCGAATTGAGCGGCCACCTCCCTGAGGATGTAGACAGACTCGGCTTCAAGCTCAGCCAGATGTGTCAGGTTATTTGCCATGTAATCTCGTGTTTTGTCCTATGAAAAAGCTCCCTGGAGGTACTTCCGGGTCAGTTCCTCCTTTGGGTTGTTGAAGACCTCTGTGGCGTCTCCGCTTTCGATCACTTCTCCCAGATACAGGAACACGGCGTAGTCCGCTATCCTGAGAGCCTGTGGAAGTGTGTGGGTTACCATGATGATGGAATATTTCTCCTTCAGTTTGACGAAGAGGTTCTCTATCGTCCTGCTCGATACCGGGTCCAGGGCGCTTGTAGCTTCGTCGGCCAGGATGAAATCGGGTTCAACCGCCAGGCTCCTGGCAAGGCAGAGCCGCTGCTGCTGGCCTATGGACAGGCGGTTGGCGGGGGCGTTCAGGCGGTCTTTAACCTCATCCCAGAGCCCGACCTCAGTGAGATATCTCTCAACTGTCTGTGACATCTCCTTCTTGCGCCGGTGCATTCCATGGATCCTGCATCCATATGCGACGTTATCGTATATGGACATGGGAAGGGGACAGGGTTTCTGGGGGACAAGACCTATCCGCCGTCTCAGCTCGATGAGTTCGGTGTCCCTGGCCTGGATTATGTCCTGGCCGTCGATGGTGACCCTACCTTCCACTTCGAGATAGTCAGTAGTCTCGTGGAGCCGGTTAAGAGTCTTGAGAAGGGTGCTCTTACCGCATCCTGAAGGTCCGACTATGCAAGTGATCTTGTTATTTGGAAAAGTGAGGTTGACATCCTTGAGTATCGGCTGTCCTTCTATTGAGAGGTTCAGGTGTTCGACAATGAGAGGGACGCTCTTGGCCGTATTATCTTCCATTGCTATATGTGTTTGGGTTACAAGTTGTTTTTGGTGATCCGCCTGGTGATGATCCTGCTTGTGAGGCTGAGGAGCAGAACGATTATGGTGAGAACGAGGGCTGCGGCATATGCCCTTTCGGGAAATGGGTCGGGCATGGTTATCCAGTTGAAGATGGCAAGCGGCAGTGTCGCTGAAGGGTCGGAGAGAGACCTTGCCAGCTGGTCCGAAAAGCCGGCTGTGAACATCACCGAGGCTGCATCTCCAATTGCTTTGCCCACAGCCAGGAGAAATGCTGTTACCATCCCGGGAAGTATCTGTCTTAAAACTACTTTGAGGGTTTCCCATTTTGTGGCTCCGAGGGAATATGCGGCTTCCACTATCTCGTCCGGGACTGTCTTTGCAATCTCGTCTCCGGACCGTATCATGATCGGGATTATCAACAGTGTGGTAACCAGGATTCCTCCAAGGACGGAAGCCCTCATTCCCACCATGACCATGATAGTGAAGGCGAATGCGCCATAAACTATGGACGGTATGCCGTAGAGGACATCATATGCCAGCCTGGCCATATAAGACAGGCGGCTGGTCCTTCGCTTGTACATCGTCATATAGAACACAACGGGGATGCTTACGGCTGCTCCTATGACCGATGCAGGGAGGACTATCATAAGAGAGCCGAGGATCGCATTCAGGAAACCTCCGTCCGGGGCAGTGTTCCAGTCTTTGCCCGGGAGCCGGGTGACCAGATCCCATGACAGGGACCTGATCCCTTTGGAGAATATGGTCCATATTATGCTTGCAACGAAGACGAGTACCAGGAGGGTGGCAAGGATCATCAGGCTGCGCATAACGTATTCTTCGACGTATTTGCTCTTAAGTTTTTTCATCATTGGCTGTTTTTCTGGATCCTGTAAAGGATGACCCGGGAAAGGATGTTGAATATCAGCACTATCACCATAAGGATCAGGGCTGCGAACATAATTGCGGATTCATAGAGGGGGATTGAGGCCATTTCCCCGTAATTGTTGCCTATGAGGGCCGGCAGGGTGTAGAACGGACTGGAAACTGACGTCGGGATCTGGGCCAGGCTCCCGCAGACCATCATTACTGCGATGGTCTCTCCGGCGCATTTGGAAAGGGCCAGTACTGTCGCGGCAAAGATTCCCGGAAGCGATTTGCGGATGACTACCTTCCGTGTCGTCTGCCATTTCGTGGCGCCAAGGGATGTGGATGCATCCCTGAGATCTGTACTTACGGTTGCGAAGATTTCCACGAAAAGGCTGATCATGATGGGGAGGACCATGACGCTCAAAACCAGCGAACCGGTAAGCAGGGAATATCCGAACATCGGGATAAGCATAATGATTCCCCAGACGCCATATATGACGGAGGGGAGTGCCGCCAGGATGTCAAGGGCCGGATAAACCACCTTACGCACTGCCTTGTGTGAATACTCGGTAAGATAGATGGCGGTGAGAAGCGAGAGGGGAAGGGATATCAAGATGGAGCATATGGTCACTGCGATCGTGCCCATGATGAACGGGGCGAAACCGAACTTCCTGGCCGATGGCTTCCATTCGGTGGAGGTGAGCAGCTCCCACAGGCTGTTTTCTTTCAGGATGGGGAGGCTTTTGGCCAGAAGACCTCCCAGCATCGCCAGTACAAGGATGACGGAAGCGATTGTAAGGATGAACATTACGATGCTTGAAAGCTTCTGGCGGTAAACCCTTCTTGCAGTTAGTGTCTTCATGAATGAGGGGACAATCAATAAGAAGAACAACAGGGCTGCCAGGCCGATGAACAAGGAGACGATTCCGGAGGTGCTGTTCTTCCTGAGGGTGCCCTGCCCGGTTGCGGAGTCCAGCAGCCGGAATGACCTGGCTTTCGCCTCCTGGGAGGCCTGGACGTATCCGCTGGGCTCGTTGAATCTCTGTCCTTCACGGAGTACATACTGCAGGAATGCTACCTTGGCAGAGTCTGTGGGGACACCTTTTGAGATAAGGTACAGGCTTCGGGCTGGGGGAGAAGGATACTTGTCAACTTCCACTGCCCTCACAAGCTGATCCTTATTGTCGTAGAACCTCTCATCCTCTGATATGACCCCGTCTTTGTCGGAATCCACCGGCAGGATCAGAAGCCCTTCTACCGGGCGTGAAGTCTGGCTGTCAAAGGCATATGCGACGTTATTGAAACCGATCCCATACGGATCTTCATTCACGGCTTTCGCTAT
Source organism: uncultured Bacteroidia bacterium (assembly GCA_902803535.1). Lineage (GTDB taxonomy): Bacteria > Bacteroidota > Bacteroidia > Bacteroidales > UBA932 > Cryptobacteroides. Next base: position 14,323 of record CADCQP010000242.1, read on the forward strand.
GCCCGGGTCACCGTAGACGGCAGTCCCGCCCAAGTCATCCTGCTGTGAATTGAACCAGGCGGCGAAAGTCTGTGCGGCACCGCAGGCATCGGAACGTGTGTAAACCTTGATAGGAATGTTATCTCCGGTCCCGAGGAACTGTCCCCAGGTCTTGTATTCTCCGCTTACCCAGATCTTGTAAGCGTCTTCATTCGTAATTCCTTTTGCCAGGATCTTGCCTATGAGGGGATTGGACGCATTCACCATTGGGAGTACGGCATCCCTTCCGACTATGTAGTCAATTGCTCCTTTTTCCCTTTCTTCGTCATGAAGGTCCCTTGAGAGCATCGCAAAGTCGACCATTCCGTTGAGGACGTCCGTCATCCCTTTCCCGGCACCCCCCGCGGATATGTCTATCTTGACTTCCGGATGAAGTTCTCCGAATTCATTCGTCCATTGGACTGCAAGTGGATAAAGTGCAAATGCTCCTGATATTGAGATGCTTCCCTTCAAATCAGCCAGATCTTGCGGCTGAGTCTTTTCCTCTTTGCACGAAATAGTCGCTGGCAGCAATGACATCGTTATCATTGCCGCCAGCAGTTTTGTCACAGGTATCATCGGCTTAAAGTACATTCTTTTAGTGTAGATTTTGCAACCGCAAATCTACACTAAAAAAGTAGACTTTCAAAATTATTTAGCAGACCGTTCTCAGATGAGGTCGAGAAGGGTAGTCCCCTCAAGTTCATCCATGACTTTGTCATGAATCTTGGAGAAGACTTTGCGGATATTGCACGTTTCCATGTCCCAGCCGAATTCGCATCCGATGTCTTCTCCGCATATGTCAATGCAGGAGACGAACCGGATTGAACCTTCAATCTCTTCGACAACCTCAGCTACGTTAATTTCCGATGGTTCCTTGACGAGGAAGTAACCGCCGTCAACGCCCCTTGTGCTGCTGACAATCCCTTTCTTCCTCAGCTGGAGGAGGATTCCCTCCAGGAAGCGGAGGGGGATGCTCTTCTCTTTGGCGATCGAGGGCATCGGGACAGGCCCTTCGCCGTATTTGCGGGCGAGTGCCGTGAGGGCCATTATCGCATATCTGGTCTTTCTGGATAGCATATGGAAAAAACGGGATTAGTTTATCTCTTTTATCGGGACAATCTGGAAATCAGTTCGTTGCCAAGTGCTTCCTTGGCTTTGATATTGTCCTGGACAGCTGTGACAAAGGCATTCGATTCGAAGTCTCCGCGGACCTGTTCAAAATCCATTTCCTTGTCTTCTTTTGTCCCGTCGGCTCCGAAGCCGGTCATTGACGCCAGGCTGAATTCCTTGCGTGCATCTTCATATATGATCTTGTCAAGGCCTATGACCGCTTCTTTCCACTGCTCTACGATTGAAATGACATCGGCGGCGGTTATCGTAGCGGGATCGATTCCGAAGAAGTCTTTGTACTCTCCATATGCCCAGGTCCATTCATATGTGTAGTAATTCCTGTGGATTGCAGCAAAGGTGGAGTTGATTTCATCGATGGAACCGATCCCGCCGCTTTCGATCCGGCTCATTACGTCCTCAATCACGGATTTCGGGGCGATCATGCCGCTCAGGTCCACCCAGTGCCCGGTCCCGATTGTGGTGTCTGGCTTCATCGCATCTTGTATTTCCTTGTCAGATGCTCCGGCGGGGAGATGTTCCAGCCTCTTGATCAGTGAGTTGCCCAAGAACTTGATGATAGCCGTCCTGTAAAGCTCAAGGCCCTTCTTAAGTGAACTGTTCTTGATTTTCGTGCTGTGATAGGCATATTCGTCTGACAGTTCGCCTGAGGAATACTGCAGGTTGTGGAGAAGCTTGGTGCCCTTGATCATCTTCTGGATGGTGAATGGGCTCAGAAGATTGTAGTTTATGCAGTCAAGGCGGTCGGGATCCTTGCGGGCGTCCCTTTTAGGCCATTTCTGGGCATCCCGGATTGTGCCTACGCTCCTGAGATTCACTCCTGGCGCCAGATATGTCGTGTTCTGCTGTTCGATCAGGTATGAAAAAGGAAGGTTGGTGGTGTCGGAATGGGTCACATGGCGTCCCATCACAAGGGAGAAGGCTCCGACGCGGGAAGGCCACAGGATGTAGGAATCCGAAGCCGTCTTGGCCCCGCGTTCCAGGATTCCCTGGTGGATGGGCCCCAGCTTGTACATATGGTTGCTCTGGTTGGAGCCGCTCCCGGCGTTCATGAACGAGAACATGCCTGCTATCAGCAGGGTGCTCTTGTGATGGGTGACGGTGAACGGGCCTGCAAAGATGGCGCATGCCTCTCCGTTTTCGCCTTGGCAGTTGGAGAAAAACAGGGAATCGGTCGCACTGTAGCCATGCCCGAAATGGCAGCTCTGGCCTATGAAACAGCGGCATATCGTGGTGTTGTCCTCGATGGAGGAACCGCTGCATATGATGAAGTCGTCTGCAATGACTCCGTGACCGATGCACACCGGAGCCGTTCCGTTGCTCACGATCGTCCCGTTCCGCAACCGGCTGGCGCCGCTGACTACAGCATGGTCTCCGATCCGGACTCCGTTGATGTAGCGGGTGTTACGTATGGTGACATGACTTCCGATGACACCAGTTGAGCTCTTCCTGGAAGAGGCATATGCTGTCGCCAGGGCATTCAGGCGGGAGACCAGCTCAGGACGGTGACGGTAGATGGTCAGGACATATGCCATCTGTGCGCCCAGCCTTTCGTGGATGCGTACTTCGCGGCCTCCGGTCTCGCTCATGACGGAAACTTCAACGCCGTTGCCGAATGTGCTTTCTCCGTCGACATACATCAGGTCGACGTTTTCGATGCATGATCCCTCTCCGATCTCGTAATTGGAGATGTAGTTTGAGATGTTCTCTATGAGGCAGTTGTCATGTACCGTCACGTTGCCCAGCGTCGCATTCCGGATCCCTGCCGGCTTGATGACGTCGCCGGGGAAGCTGAAGTCTTTGTCAAATGAACCGAAGCGTACTTCGCCTATGAAGTTTACGCAGCTGAAACGCGATGTGTCGAGGCTCTTTGCCGAAGTAAGTACACGGGACCAGTCCCTGGCCGTGCATCCATAGGCTTCCAGTGATGATATTTCAGATGTCGTTAGATTCCTGTACTGCATATGTCTTGTTTGTGGGACAAAAATACGAACTATTTATTATATTCGTCAGTATGAGAAAGAAGATTGCGTTACTGCTTGTCCTGCTTGCCGCTGCACTGTCAAGCCGGGCTCAGACCGGGACCTGGTCCGGGAAGATCGATGTCCAGGGAACGAAACTGACACTTGTATTCCATCTGGATGACGAGAAGCCTTCGATGGATTCTCCCGACCAGGGGGCAAAGGGAATTCCCATTGAAGTTGAGCGTTCCTCTACCGGCTCGGTTACAATTAAGATTCCATCTGCCGGAGCTACTTATGAGGGCCTTTGGATGGTGAAGAAGATGGTCGGGACTTTCAACCAGGCGGGAACTTCATTTCCGTTGACACTCACTCCGGGAGCACCTAAGGTGAACCGTCCGCAGACTCCGGCCGGACCTTTCCCTTACACTCAGGAGGAGGTGACGTTTACTAATGGGGAAGCTGTTCTCAGCGGTACCCTTACGTTGCCGGAGAATTACACCCGGGAGACACCTGCCCTGATTATGGTCACCGGCAGCGGACTTCAGAATCGTGATGAGGAACTATTTGAACATAAGCCTTTCGCCGTGATTGCCGATGCTTTCGCCCGTGCCGGAATCGCTACTCTGCGCTATGATGACCGCGGCATCGGAAAGTCTGAGGGCGATGTGGTCAACTGTACTACTGAAGACTTCAAAGAGGATGCGCTTGCCGGCGTCAAGCTTTTGAAGGATCGTTTTGACAGGGTCGGTGTCCTTGGCCACAGCGAAGGAGGATCGATCGCTATGATGCTGGCAGCAGAAGGCCATGCCGATTTCATCATCAGCCTCGCCGGTGGCGTGGTGTCCGGGTCGGAAGTGCTCATATGGCAGAATTCCCTTGCCCTTTCCGAAGCCGGTATGCCGGAAGAGACCGTCCGGAATTACCTGTCCCTACTGAAAGAGGCTTTTGATGCCTGCGTTTCAGACAAGCCGATGCCTTCGGCTGCCGGGAGAGGCCTTCCGGATGCCCTGGCGCAGAATTACCAGTCGGTTGTCATGCAGCTTCGGACCCCATATATGAGATATTTCCTCGCGTTGGACATGCGTCCGCTTCTGGACCGGATCAAGTGCCCAGTGCTTGCACTCAACGGGAGCAAGGACCGGCAGGTGGAGCCCGAAAGCAATATCGGGGCATTGAGATCCGGACTGCCGATGAACCCGGAAACACGGGTCGAGGTAGTTGAAGGATTGAATCATATGTTCCAGCATTGCACCACCGGTGCAGTGGCTGAGTACAAGGAGATCGAAGAGACAATTGCACCTGAAGTGCTTGCAATGATGATAAGATGGATATTGTAAAGACTTCCATTATAGACGGCAGGGAGTGCTTTATTTCTGGCTCAGTCAACCCAAGATATATACTTATCCAGACACTTGGGGAACACGAGCGCAGTATCTTCGAGCGGACGGGAGGACTGATTGCTGAAACAACCGGCATCCCTTTCGTCCTTGCGGCATTCCAAGTGTTCGACTGGGACCTGGACCTGACTCCCTGGCACGATGATGCAATCAGCCGGAAACCGGAAGTGGGGACCAGGGCCGGCGAGACTCTTCGCTTTGTGACTGAATCGCTTCTGCCTGAACTTGAGAAAGAATACAGGAAACTGCCCGTTATTCTTGGAGGTTACTCTTTGGGCGGCCTGTTTGCCCTCTGGTCCTCCTCGCTGACGGAACGTTTTGACGCCATCGCCGCTGCTTCTCCTTCCCTCTGGATCAAGGACTGGCCAGACTTTGCTAAAGCGCATCCGGTAAAGGCTGCAAAGGTGTACCTGAGTCTGGGAGACCGGGAGGAGCATGCGAAGAATCGGGCTTTTGCACGGGTAGGGGACAGGGTACGGGGCGAATACGAACTGCTTAATACCCAGCTTGGGGCTGATAACTGCACCCTGGTATGGAATCCCGGGAACCATTTTCAGGACGGCGATAAACGGCTTGCCGCGGCTTTTTCATGGTGTATCAAAGAGTTGGAGGGTAGCGCGTGAGCACTTTCCTGGAAGTGAAGGAATCTGTAAAGAATCTTTAGGATACGTTGACAGAGTGTTTCCCCTTTAATCACGACATACGATATATCCTCTTTTGATATATCAATTTTTGTTACAAACACTTGATATCTTATGAAAACCCCATTCGTATTCGGCATGAGTGTTTATTTCGCCAGAAATTCCGAAGGAGTGAGCCCCGTCACTTTCTTGAAGATCCGGTTGAAGTGGTGCGTGTATCCGAAGCCCAGCAA
>CADCQP010000243.1 GCA_902803535.1 uncultured Bacteroidia bacterium
CGCCTGCTCAGGGACGAGGCGGTCCGCCTGGGCGAACTCACCGTAATCGGAAGGGACGATGCCACCAACAGGAACCGTGCTCCTCTTGCCGGGATTGTCCCGGAAGTTGAGGGATTCAAGCTGCTTCTTGACCACCAGCCCAGTGACCTGTCAGAGGCACAGCGCTGCGGAATCGACTTCCAGTTCAGCGGACATACCCATCATGGCCAGGTCTGGCCGGTGTCTTTGATAACTGAGAGGATATTCGAAGATGCATATGGCCCGTTGCAGAAGGGAAAGACCAGGTATTATGTGACCTCCGGCCTTGGGATCTGGGGCGGGAAATTCAGGATAGGAACCCGTTCCGAGTACGTTGTACTGAATCTACAGTAAAGCCTCCTGCCGCTATTCCTGCGCCTCCATGAAGGAAAGGGTAGATGCGGTCTTGTACACCTGCTTGGCGCGTTTGTTATTATAGGAAGAGGGGCCGTTGAGTGCATTGTACAGCATTTCAAGTCCTTTCTCACCGCCTCCGTTCCGGAGTATGAAAACAGTCAGCAGGTCATGCAAGGCTACCGATGAGGCTATGATGTCTATGTCCGTTCCTCCCAATTGGCTGAGAGCCAGCTGGTAAGCGTCGTCGGAATAGTCTTTGCGCAATTTCTCTATGTCAGCCAGGGTGTTGAAGCCCAATCCTTTGAGAACTTTGAGGTAGGGGATTGAAGAGGTCTTCTGTATCTCAGCCTGGTTTATCAATGCTATCTTCCTTGTCAGGCTTCCGAACGGATCCAGTTCAAGATAGCTGCGGAAGGTGTCGCCGTTGAGTTCGACTTCTTCGAATTTCCCGCTTTCGACCAGTGCCTGGACCTTGCGCCTGTAATCCGTGATGGTTGAACGAATGATGCTGAACTGCTCATCTGCCATTTCAAGCATACCTGCAAGCCGGTTGAGGTTCCTGATGTACTCTTTCGGTACCTCTACACCGGATTTGTAGCCGATATCATGATAGATCGTTGCCCACGTATGCTGTAGGGTGGTGCGCATCTGGATTTCGAAGCGCAACGTGTTCAGTTCCGGCATGGAGGGGTCGCTGTACAGCTTTTCGGGGATCCGGCATATGTAGTGGAGGGAATCGTAGCCGAAACTGTCCAGCGCGTGCAGCTTGCGCTTGTCAACGGACTCCTGCCAGTCCACATCGAAATATTTCTCCATAAGGGACGCGACCTTGTCCACCTCCTCGGAATAGAAGGTGACAACCCTCGCGCCAAGGATATCGGTCACATCATTTATGGTGCGGTATTTTGACCCTTTCAGCTCAAGCTTGCCTGCAAGGGAATCCTCTTTTTTGACACGGGCCTCAATGGTCGCGACGAAGAGACCGGTGTCACTGATGATCTTCCTGCATTCGTCCAGGACAATTTCCTTCATCTTCTCGAAGACAGGCTTCAGGCTCCTGTATTCTTCGAGGATCATTGTGCAGTGCAGGTCCAGACCGTAATCCTTGACTTCCATTATTCGATGTTGAATAGGCTGGCCATCCCTGTGATGTTCAATACTTCTCCTACCTGTGGTGTGAGATCCTTCAGTGAGAGCGTCCCTTGCCTTGGGGTGATCGTCTTGTAGATAGTCATCAGTACGCGCAGTCCGGAACTGCTGATGTAGGTAAGGTCAGAGCAGTCCAGAACCACATCCTTAATGTCCTCTCCCAGATTGTTATCTGTCCATTTCATGAATTCCCTGGAGGCCACGGTATCGAGGCGCCCCTTGGCAGAGATGGAGAGACAGTTGCCTTTTTTTTCAGAGTTTATTTCCATATCAGCATATTTTTTTAGTCATTGTAAGTATGTTCTTATCATCTTTCCGTTCATAGTCCAGGGTGTCCATGAGCTTTTTGACGAGGAAGATGCCAAGTCCTCCTACCGGACGCTGGTCCGGGGGCAGGGTGATGTCCGGGGCCGTCGTAGCTGTCGGGTCAAATGGCTTTCCGGAGTCTGTGAGGACCAGTTTCAGGACATTCCTGTGAACTGAGGCGTCTATGTCGATCGTGCCCGAACCGGGCTTGTCATATGCATAGTCCACTATATTGACCAGGGCCTCTTCGAGCGCAAGGTTAACCTCGGACTGGATCTTGGGATCCGGACACAGGTCCTCGATGAATTCCGGAACAGAATTGAGTTCGGATATTTCATTCTTGATTCCGAGGTGTTTCCTCCGGGTTCCCCAGAAGCGGATCGCCAGCATGGTCAGGTCATCGTTCTGCTCTGCACCGTCTGTGTAGGCGGAGACTGCCTTGGACATGCCTTTAACGAGTTCTGACGGGACGGTGCTTTTCCGGAGTACTTCCATCATCCTCTCTTCCCCGAAGAGATTCTTATGGATGTTTTCAGCCTCAGTCAGACCGTCAGTGTAGAGGAATAACGTGCCTCCGTCCGGGATAGTCATGGACTCTCCGATGTAGGTGTAGCCATTGATCAGGCTCAGGGGCAGGTTAGGCTTCAGCTGGATCCTGGAAGCGGTCCCTGAAGTACATATGACCGGTGGGTTGTGTCCGGCGTTGCAGAAGTTCAGCTCACCGCTATCGAGATCCAGGCAGCCTATGAACATTGTAACGAACATGTTCGTTTCGTTCATTTCCGCCATTGAATCATTGACCGCTTTCATGACGACTTCGGGGCTGCTCTGGTGCATCGCTTCCGTGCGGAACAGGCTGCGGGTCACGGCCATGACAAGCGAAGCCGGTACGCCTTTCCCGCTTACGTCACCTATGCTGAACCATAGTTTGCCGTCAGAGATGAAATAGTCATAGAGGTCGCCTCCGACTTCCCTGGCCGCATTCAGGTAGGCGTAGATTTCAATGTCGTCCCTTTCCGGGAAGGGAGGGAACACCTTGGGGACCATACCCATCTGGATCCCGTGTGCGATGTTCAGTTCCTTTTCCATCCGCTCCCGTTTGCCTTCCTCCTTGCGCAACTTGGCGAAGCCCCTGCCGGTCATGAACATGATGAATCCAAGGATGAGCAGGCCCAGAAGCGAGAGAATGCTGAGCCTGGTGGAGATCCTGCGGAAGTCCGCGAATATCTCCTTCTCGGGGCAGACAATCGCCATGGACCATCCGTGGTTGCCGATAGGGGCGTAGAAGGCATAGCTGACCGTGTCCCTGTAGGTAATTTTCTGTTCGCCCCTTTCCTGGGAGACCATGGGTTCCTCAATTGCAAAGAATCCGAGGGGAATGTCTCCGTTGCGGGTGTCGATGACAGGCTCGCCGAGCTTGTTCAGGATGACGCTGTAAGCATTTTTGTACTCCCCGGCTCCTTCTTCTATCAACTGCCTCAGCCATTCAAGTGAGATGTCAGCATACAAGACCGCTACGACCTTCCCGTCATTGTCCTTGATCGGAGTTGAAAAAGTGCATATGAGGTTGTTGTCAGAGTGGGAGAAATATGGATCCGTCCAGTTCGCCCCGTCTTTGGCTATTGCGTCATTATACCATGGTCTTGTGTAGTAGTTGAATCCGTCACGGTTGAGATCGATGGTCTGGATTGTCCCTTCGGGCGTCCTGAGCGAGGCGGGATGGTAGGCACGGCCTTTCTTGGGATAGTAGTTGGGGACAAAAAGAAGGCCGCATTCAGCCAGGGACATGTTAAGGTCCATCACGCCGCGGGTTATGTCGAACATGCGGTCGGGGGAATCCAGGTTGTCCCTTACGAAGTTCGTGACATTCTGTACCGCCACTTCTACGTTCGTCATGCCTGCTTCGACCAGCAGGTTGGCATTCTTCAGCCTGATCTCCGCAAGTTTCCGGGCTTCATTTTCTATGCTTTTCTTGGTGTAATAATACTGGATGCCGGAGACCAGCTGGAGCAGGAGTGCTGCGAGGATGAGCACTCCCAGCCCCTGGATCGCGCCTTTTATGTCCTTCAGGGATATCTTCATTTCTGGATGCTGTCTAAAAGGTCATGGAACTGGGGGGCGGGAGCACCCGCATAATGTTCGACGAGCAGGACCTTGAGGCCTGCATAAGGCCTGAGGAGTCTTTCAATTACCGCGGGATCTGCATCTTCGCCGAAATACTCCTTGACAAAGTAATGCCAGAAGTCAAGCGCAGTCTTTTTCTCCATGTGGAAGGTTTCCTGGATAAAGTCCTCCGGATCATAGACACAGGTGAATAGGACCATGCCCAGGTCGAACCATGGATGACCGTATGCCAGGTCACCAAGATCGATGAAGAACTCCCTGCCGTCGGAGGAGATGACAGCGTTGCTGAACTGAAGGTCACCATGGCATGGCGTGTCGGCACCGGGGGCGGCATCGATGAAGGCGCCTATGCGCTGTTTCTCTTCCTCGCTGAGGAAAGGATTCTCACTTAGCAGTTCGTGGTTGACTTCCTTGATGTCCATGAACTCTGAGGTGTCCAGGTGCGTAGAATGTAGTTTCAGGCACAGCCTTGCAAAACGCCGGGCAAACTCTTCTACTTTCTCAGGATTGTTCCCCACCGCCCTCGAGAAAGAAATCTTGCCGGGGATGCGCTCGAAACGGATGCCAGTCCTCAGACCGTCGGTGACCAGGTCTCCCGGCTTGGGGACGGGGAGACCGGCCTGATAAGCCTTCAGGGATGTCTCATACTCTTTTATCGCGCTTTCAGCCGGGGTTGAGGGATTGTAAAGCTTCAGCATTATAGTCGGGTCCTCACGGTGGAAAAAGCTTTCACCGTTTGCACCTTCGCCCGCGTGGACGTACTCTTCCAGGTTTATCTTCTTGGGTTCCATCTCAATCGAAAATACGGTGGATCAAGTATTCGAATTCCTGATACGCATATGTTCCGGAGAGCTCTCTGAGGCTTTCTGCGAGCCCTTCATAATGCCATTTGTGGGCCGGCTTCTCCTTGATGTGGAAGATTTTCCACAACTCGTCTCCCTGTATCATGTAGTCCCTGTAGATGGCGCGGGCGTTTGAGAGCTTGTCACCAAGTGCAACTATCTTCGCGTCCATCGGGGCTGAGGCGAGCCTGGTAATGGCAGCCTGCTTGCGTTCGTACCAGCTTTCTTCGTCTCTCACTCCTTCAACGAACTTGTCGGATTCTGTCTCGACCAGCATGGCTACCCTGTCTCCGAATTCTTTACGGATGTCATCTATGGTGACATCCGTATCTTCTACGGTGTCATGCAGCATTGCGGCGGCCAGCATTTCCTGGTCAGATGTCATTGTGGCGACAATGGAAGCCGCTTCCATCGGGTGAACGATGTAAGGAAAGCTCTTCCCGCGGCGTTCTGTGCCGGCATGTGCTTTGACGGCAAATAGGACTGCTTTGTCGAATAAGGTGGTATCCAAATGGTTATTGCCCATATGCGCTTCACTGTTCAATTTTACAAATTTAAATAAAAATCCTTCAATTATTGATTTAATGAGTAACTTTGTCGCGCTGAACCTGGGCTATTAGTGTTTTGATGATTCCACTTTCTTTTTTCTCCTTTTCCGTCTTTTCCGACAACATGCTGTTGCTGTTGTCTCTTCTGGTTTTCGTTTCCTTGCTGATTACCAAGATCGGATACAAGTTCGGCATGCCGTTGTTGCTGTTGTTCCTGATAGTGGGTATGCTGGCAGGAGAGGACGTCCTTGGCCTCAAATTCGACAGCTTTGAAATGGCGCAGTCCCTAGGGCAGTTTGCCATTACCATAATCCTGCTTACAGGCGGTCTGGAAACTGATATTAAGCGTATACGTCCGGTAATGGTCCAGGGAGTACTCCTGTCCACCCTCGGAGTCCTCCTGACTATCGCATTTACTGCCGCTTTCATCTATTTCTCATCAAGGAGCATGGTAGGTTCTGCGACCGCTTCGCTTCTGGGCTGCATCCTACTGGCTTCGGTCATGGCGTCAACCGATTCAGCATCTGTATTTTCCATCCTCCGTGACAGCAAGATAAAGTTGAAGGAGAACCTGGGGCCCGTCCTGGAACTCGAGTCCGGAAGCAACGACCCCATGGCATATGTGATGACAATCCTGATGGTTACCATGATAACCAAGCTGCAGGGCGCCGGACTGGACTCTTCCGCCATTTCCGCAGGTGCCATGATCTGGGAAGGAGCCAGGATGCTGCTGATGCAGATAATCATTGGATTCCTGGTCGGTTACCTGACAGGGAGGGCAGCTGTATGGCTGCTTCATAATGTCCAGTTGAACGGCAGTCCGCTGTACTCGATAATGATCCTCACCATAGGATTCTTCACCAACGGAATCGCATCTATCGTCGGAGGAAATGGGCTCCTTGCCCTCTATGTGGCCGCTGTTATCATGGGTAACCAGAAAGGGCTCCCATACAGGAAGGATGTCCTCAAGTTCCTCGACGGGGTTACCTGGATAGCCCAGCTGATGATGTTCTTGATGCTGGGCCTGCTCGCGACTCCCAGCGAGATGCCTTCAGCCATCGTTCCGGCTCTTCTGATCGGGGGATTCATGATGCTGGTAGCCAGGCCGCTCAGCGTGTTCATATGTCTTGCCCCATTCAGGAAAATGTCCTTCAGGGCCAAACTGTTCACCTCCTGGGTCGGATTGAAGGGCGCAGGTCCCATCCTGTTCGCAATCGCCCCCGTGGTCGCCGGGATCGAAGGCAGCGAGTCCATCTTCAACGTGGTCTTCGTAATAACCCTCTTGTCACTCCTGATTCAGGGAATGACCCTTACATCTTCAGCGAAGCTTCTGAAGCTCAATGATGTAGATGAAGCTCCACCCGAGACGTTCGGAATGGAGCTCCCTGATGAGATGGGAAAACTGACGGACTACACCCTGAAGGCCTCTGACCTGGAATATGGATCCACCCTGAGGGATCTGCAAATGCCTCACGGCACAAGGGTAATGATGATAAAGAGGGGAGAGGAGTTCGTCGTCCCGCATGGTTCCCTGAAACTCTATCCCGGAGACCATCTGGTCATCCTGCTCGGAGGCAGCATAGACTGACAGGGAGGTCCTGTCTCCTGTACTAAAAACAGGAGGACAGGTCCCCGGTTATCTGCAGTTTATCAGACATCCCTTTTTCTGAGAATGCTTTCCGGATTACGCCTGCTTCTTTCAGGAGCTGGCTTTCGGAGCTCTTGGTGTAACCACCTGCGGGGGTTACGACTGATATCGGCCTTGGAGCCAGCGATGCGGCGAGGTCGGGAAGGTCATATGCTTTCAGTGCGCCGGGAACGATGTTAAGGGCTGCATGAGTGTCGTAAGTCTCCTGTGAAGCAAGTGAGTAATAAGAACATATGTCTCCGGTAAGCACAACCTTGTCTATGTCGTTGCAGAATGCCGCGGCATGGAGGAGGACAGCGGCCATTTCCCCGTTCGCGACTCCGGTTATTTTCGTGGGTTTCCCGCTGGCCTTGAGCATTTTTACGAGGGAAACCATGTCGGCGGTCTTGACGGCCAGCAGGCTGCGTCCGATCAGGTTCGAGAGGTAGAGCATGTTGTGCGAGACTCCGTCGATCCAGGCATCTCCCCGCAGTGCTCCGGGCCCCATTTCGCCGTATCCGACCAGGTCAGGGGCCAGGACCGTCACGCCCTTCGATACCATAGGCTCTATCTCGGTGCTGATTGCTCCGGGATCGCTTTTACCTGCTGCATTGAGGTAAACCACATATTCCCCGGTAGGCTGTTTGGGGCGGAAAATGACATATGGGAAACTGTAGTCTCCTTCTCCCTTGGTCACGTATTTTTCGACAGTGTAGGCCTCTTCCATAACCGCTCCGATCTGGATGGGTTCGGCAGCCTTGCAGTCACGGTATCCCGACAGTGCCATCGCTTTCTGAGGAACGGTTCTGAAGTATGCATCACCCCTGCTGCGCTCCATGACGATCCCCTTCATGTTGGCCTCTGTCTCCTTGAGGTTGAGGGAAAAGAGGGTCTCGCCTCCGAGTGACGTATAGACATTCCCTTTCTCGGTGGCATACATCTCCTCATGGGTTAGCGGCACGGTCTCCAGGAGGGTGGTGTCGCATGGCAGACCGAGGTTCTTGCTGAAGAAGGCATAGTTGGCTTCATTGTTCTTCCTGGTGTACTCATGCCCTGCGTAATCCTCGATACGCCTGTAGTTGGAAGGTGAGCCCATTTCCTTGTAAGCCCTCTCCATCTCCTTCTGTATCTCTTTGACTCCCTGTACGTTGAATATGTCATTGGTGGTGGTTATCATCATCAGGGGCTTGGGGGCGAAGGAAAGAACAAGGTCAGTCTGGTCGAGGCCATAATCGATGTACCGGTAGTAGTTCTGTTCGGCATCCTGTGGACCCATGGTCTGGAGAAGGCGTTTGTAGGTGGTCAGGTAGTTTTCAGGGGAACATGCTGCTACCCGTTCATCCATGGCCGAGATCATCGCGGTCTGCGTGCCGCCTCCGGAACGTCCGGTGACTCCGATCCGGGCAGGGTCCACTTCGCTGCGGGAGAGAAGATAATCGATTGAGCGGATTCCGTCCCAGACTGCGTAGCGGGTTGCAGTCAACCCGTTAAGGATCATCTGGGTGCCAGGATAGGAATGCTGCTTCGTGGGGGCCTTGGCCGAAGTGATCCCATCTTCTTTCAGATACTGGATCCTTTCACCCTGGCCTATGGGGTCGAAAGCCAGGACTATGAATCCCTTCAGGACGAAATTCTGCATCTGTCTGATGTAGGTAGGGGACATGCGTCCATCTACCGAGTGTCCTGAACAATAGAGTATCGCCGGGGTCTTGTGATTCTTCTTCGCTTTATCGGGAATGAACATGGATGCGGTCACGTAGTAGCCGGGAAGCGATTCATATATGACATGCTCTACCCTGTATCCCTCTTTTTTTACGGTCCTGGTAACCTTGGCATTGAGAGGAGTACGCTCCGGGAATCCTCCCACGCATTTCAGCAGGGTCTCCCTTACATATGCCTGTCTTTCCTCCCATCCGGCTTTTGTGGAGATGGATGCGACTTTTTCGGCGCGTGCGTCCAGAAGGTCATATGCCTCCTGTGCGAGATACTTGTAGAGTGCGTTCTCCGCATCAGTGAATCCCAGTTTACCGGGGAAGACATCGTATTTTCCGATGGGAGGTGCGCATAATGCTGAAATAGTGATAAGTGCCATGCACAGGCAGAGGATGGGCCTGCGCAGGGAAGGGTGGAGGATGATGTTAGCCATATGTTTGATCCGTTATTTTCAATAAATCTTGTAGACGATGAAGCGGCAGCCTTCGCCTGAGGAGCGGAAGCGGAATGGTTCGAGCCTGGTAACGCTCCGTCCAGCAGGTACTTCCACTGCCTTGAAAGTCTTCTTTTCCAGGACCTTCCCTTTCTCATTCTGCAATTCTACGGTGAGGTTCACCGTGCATCCCTCGCCGAGATTGAAGATGACC
>CADCQP010000244.1 GCA_902803535.1 uncultured Bacteroidia bacterium
GACAAGATGCTCACCCGTCTTGACCTGGATCTTTACTACCTCAGGAACCACTCAGTGTGGTTCGATATGAAAGTGCTGGGACTGACGTTCCTCAGCATCATGACGGGAAAGAAATTTTAGCGGGAAACGATTGACACACAAGCAATGACAGCGCAGGCACAGAACATATGCTGGTTCGCCGCCAGGACGAGACACGGTCAGGAGATCGGCGTCCGCAACCGCCTGTCCATGCTGGGTGTCGAGCACTTCATCCCCACGGAGGCCGGACGTTCGACCAGGGGCAACCGCAAGATAGAGAAGCCCATGATCAACAGCCTCGTGTTCCTCCGTACCACGAAGAACGAAGCCTGCGCACTGGCCAACGAAAGGGCCCTCCCCGTCAAGTATATGATTGACTGTGCTACGCGTACCCTTCTTGTGGTGCCTGACAAGCAAATGGAGGACTTCCGCAGGGTCCTGGACTTCTCCCTCGAAGAAGGCGGCCTCGTGGACGAACCCCTCCGCCTGGGCGACAAGGTGCGCGTGACCAAGGGAGTCCTCACCGGCGTAGAAGGCTACGTGGTTGAGCTGCATGGAAAGACATATGTTGTCGTAAGACTTGTTGAAAGTATTTTTGCCAAGGCGCGGATTCCGCGTTCATGGCTCGAAAAGATATAATAATAACAGTTAACTGATAAAAAACATGAAAAAGAAATTCGAGACACCAAGGGTCATCCGGGAAGTCGCTGTCCAGGCGGAAAGCAGCTTCCTTGGTGGGTCCATCGTGGACACTGGTGTCGAACTGATTTCTGCTGGTCAGGAGGTCAAGAACATCGACGCCAGCAGCGAAGAGTTCGATTGGAACAACAATTGGACTTGGGGAGAAGGCGAATAAAAGGAGGACAAGCTTATGAAGAACACAAGAATCATTTCAGCAGCATGCATCCTCGCGAGCCTCATTCTCCTTGCAGGATGCCAGAAAGGCCTCGGCGATTTCGGAGGCCAGAGCGTACGTTTCGGCGCTACCACAAAGGGCTCTACGACCAAAGCCGCTTACAGCGGTGAAGGTACATTCAAAGACGGTTTCCTCACCTGGGAAAGGATTGAGTGGGAGTCCACCGACAGGATCAGGGTCGCCAGCAATTATGCATATTGCAAGGACCATGGCGCAGGCAGTTCAACCCCGCTTAACAGCCACTATGCTGACTACACCCTGTCTGGCATTAATACTCCGACTGACGATCCGAAGATCAGCAAGGCCACTATGGCTCCGCTGAACACAACGAGCAACGGCCTTGTATGGGACGACGCTCACGATAGCGGTTACGCTTTCTACGCAGTCTCCCCCTGTCCGCTCGACAATACGAACATTTCGCTTGAAAGTGGTGACGCTGAGGGTGAGACTCGTGGCAAAGTCACTGCCACCCTTCCGTCAGACCAGACCTTCGCCCAGACGGCAAAGACCCGTTACGTTGCTGCTAACGGTGCAGTAGCCGATGCCGACGGGAAAGTCTTCACTGCAGCCCAGGAAGGCGGCTACACCTATAATGTATATGCCCCCAGCAAGGACATCATGTTCCTGACTGCGGCAAAGACCGGCGTTGCCAGCGGAACACAGGGTATCCCCCTCGAGTTCAAGCCCGCCTTCACCGCGTTCGAGTTCCATATCACGACTACTGCAGACGACCTCACGCTGACTTCGTTCGGCCTGACCGCTACCGGTGCTGACGATTACCTGTCCGGTGAATACACCTTGACAGCTGGTACTCAGTCAGGTACTCCCGTGGCACTCCCTACAGACGCGACCAATGAGGAAAAAGCGGCAGTCAAGACCGTCTCGATGAGTTTCGGAACCTCCGGTCTCACCATCGGTGAAGGTACTGGCGGCACGACTACTCCTGGCGCAGCATTCTCTCTCCTCACCCTTCCCAAGGCCAACCAGGGAATCATCAATGCTTTCCTTACGACCAGTGACGGTAGCAAGGCTACTCTTCCGCTTACCTACGGTGAAAATGCGAAGCAGCACACTCCCGGATCTGCTGTCCAGTTCGAAGCCGGCAAAAAGTACCGCGTGAACCTCATGAAGGTCGGCGGCGGCTGGAGTATCAAGGTCATCCTCGACCTCGAAGATGACGACCTCCCGTGGACCTACGTCGAAACTGACGACCAGATGTCCCAGGATTATCCCGAGGCTTCCCAGTTTACGATCGAGGGGGCTGCGAACGTCCGTGAGAAGTACGATCCGGATCATCGCAATGACGGTACCTGGAAGAAATATCGCCAGTACTGGGATGTCACTGCCGGTCAGCCTGTCACGATCGACTACAAGGTGATGTCCCCGGTGGGTGGAACCTGGAAAGTCGAGCTTGCCGGTCCCGGAGCAGATGCTTTCACTCTTACCGGAGCCAACGGGCTCAGCGGCACCGTAGATGCCGAGGGCGACAACGTGACCCCGGTCAAGCTGACCTTGACCCCTTCAGCCTCGGCTAGCGGTATCCAGGTGGTTTACCTGCTCACTACCGTGACCAGTGCGGATGGAACCGTCACTTACAGCCTCGATTCCGAGACCCAGCTGTACGATTTGCGTGGGTATCACTACTTTGTCCTTAATGCCACGCAGGCGGACTATGAGAACGGCAATGTAAATGTCAACTAAGGAAGACGTACGACTATGAAAAGAATCATTACATATATTGCAGTAGCTACTGCCTTGTTGGCGATTTCTTGCACCAGGGAGAGCATTACCGAGTCTCCCTCAGGTAAAAGTAAGCTGACCATCCAATTGATCAGCTCCGAGTTGCAGACCCGTGCTGAGAAGCCGGGCGTGAATGATCCCTGGAAGGAGAACACCATTTCCTGGTTCGACTATTTCTTCTTCTCCGATGAGGAGGGAACTCAGTTGTTGTACCATGATCGGGTGATGGGGGATACGGAAACCTTCGATACTGACGAGGGCGATCCTTTCGAGGACCTTCGCGACGGCGCATATGTTTATGTTCTCGCCAACTACCCCACGGATATCCCAACCGGGGTGGATACAATCAGCGAGATCCTTGAGCTTCCTCTCTCAACCAATTTCCAGGCGGGGTATGACGGAAGATCTCTCAGTTTCGTCATGGACAATTATGCGAACGGTTCCCTCACCCGTGTCAAGGCCAGCAAGCCCAATGATGAAACGGAGGTCGATATAACCCTGTCCAGGATTGCGTCCAAGCTTACGATGACGATCAATGTCCTCAAGCAAATAACGGAGACAAGCGGTGAAGTCTGGACTCCGGTCCTTGATTCAGAACATTTCTTCGCCTATTTCGTGAATGCCGACAAGACCAACACCGTGGCAGCCACGCCCCAGAGCCGTGCGGATGAAGAAAGTGACGGATATTTTACTTATGATACTGATCACGGTTACAAGGCACTGAGTGATACTACCGTCAATGGTAAATCATACTACAGGTTCCTGACGGATCCTGCCTACACTTATCCGCAGACTTGGAATGGCGGTGCCAACGGCGAGCCTTATTTCAAGATCCAGATGGGATGGGACAGCACCATCAAGGGCATGGGACCGTATTATTATAAGATAGCGATTCCTATCGCGGATGAGGATGGTGTGTTCACTCTCAACCGCAACACTTGGTACCATCTGACAGTCTATGTCACGGTACTTGGTGGAGCAGAGAGTGATTACGTCTTGGTTGACAATATCTATTGTGTCGCCGACTTCGCCGACTGGACGACCCCGTCCGAAGAGTTCAGCTCGCAGGGAAGCAGCGCCCGTTACTTCGACGTGCCGACCCTGAGTTACGACCTGTACAGCCTTGATGAATTGAAAATCAACTTCATCTGTGATGCGGACCACACCGCGGTGGCCGAGATCCTCAGTGTCAATTACTATGATTATTCGACCTCATCAGCTACCGGGACCGAGGTTATTCGTCAGGGGACGAATTCAAGTAGTGCAGGGTATACGGCCGCCCTTGGTGACGGAACTTTAAATGATGCTTCCAATGAATTTTCCTATACTGAGCCTATAGAGGAAAGAATATACAAGCTCGAGGTCGTTGATGATGGAGAGAACAAGTACGTTAAATTTACTCACGACATTTCCAATATCTATGTCCAGCGAGTGATCAAGGTCCGCATCTTCAAGTCGGATGAGCCGAATGTTTACCGTGACGTGACTATCATTCAGCATCCGGCCATTGAGCTGAAAAAGACAAACGCAGGAGACGTGTTTGTAAATGGACATTTTGCCAGGGTACAGAATGCAACTTTTGGCACATCATGGACCTATGATGGAGTGACGTATTATCATTCTAATAATGGCGCACTCGCTTATAATAGTAATAATTATTCCGTTAATTATGGCTGGGGCGATAATAGAGTTGCACGGGCCAGTATTAGTGGTGAATCTTCTGGAACTAACGGTTATGGTTCCGTGTTTGGTAAGGGAACTTTATCGGGAAATATTTCCAGTAATTTTTATACTACTGACGTAACTGTTACTGCATTTAGCAGCACCAACAATACTTATGAAGTTGATGGTAGTTCGAAGGAATATAAAATTGGAGATCCTCGAGTCAAAGCCAGTACAGTTTATCCTACCTTCTCATTAAACAATTATTTGTATGGAAATAATCAAACGAGAAGTTGGAGCAATGCTGGAGATATTTTGATTTGTTCTCAAAGTGATAATATTAAAACGGTAATAGCCCCGCATATCTTAATTTCTTCTTCTTTGAATGCGATGGGTACTAACCAGAACAACAATAGCCCGCATGCATTGACTTTTGATAATGCTGTTAAAAGAGCTGCAACTTATCAGGAAGCCGGGTATCCTGCCGGTCGTTGGAGGCTCCCGACTGAGGCGGAAGTCGCGTTTATCATCTCTCGTCAGAATGATGGCACAATACCCATTCTTTTTGCGAAGGGTTCTGATTATTGGTGCGCTTCGGGGCTTATTACTGCAGGCACAAACAGTGTGTCAACCAAGACCTACAGTTCCACTGCCACTTATTCTGCACGTTTCGTCTACGACCTCTGGTATTGGGGCGACAAACCTCTTGACAAGGCCGACAAGACGAATCCCAATGCTACGCCTTTGTCCACGAATGTCTATCATCCTAACCAGCATGAATTTTAATCGATGAGGAGACTGAATATGAAAAGATTTTTCTATATGATTGCTGCTGCCGCCTTTGTCTTCGCGGCATGCGAGCGCGAAATTGAACCTACGACTGCTTCTTCCGGGAATTATTTCCCTGACGGAAAGGTCAAGGTCAGTTTCACTGCAACCTATCCGGACCTTCTCGTCGAGACCAAGGTGATGCAGCAGGCTCCGGTCATCGATGAACTCTATGTGGCCCTATTCGGTTCCGAGGGCTCTTTCCAGGCTTGGATCAAGGCTCAGACGGAAGGCTTCACGACTGATTATGTAGATCATACCACCAAAGCCAATTATGTGGTCTATCTCCCGATTACCGACAGGCCGCGCCGTCTTCATTTCATCGCCAATCCTCCGAAAGACGAGGACGGGGATGTCATCTACCCTGTTTTCGGGGACGAGGATGAGGTCATCAACGCGATGATCAAGTACAAGGACGGAAGCCAGAAGGATAAGGTGAATGAGTCGGAAGATGCCTATTGGCAGAAGATCGTGCTTGACCAGATTGATGCTGATCCCAATGTCGCTCCCGACGCCAATGGTTACTATCGGCCGAGCACGGCATTGAATACAGCTCTCAATGATGTGTGCCTTGTGCGTAACTATGCCAAGGTTCATGTTAAAGTGAAGGAACCTGGCGAAGGCGAGGCTCCCCAGCCATATGAGCTTGAGGAGTATGCCCTAATCAATGTCCCCGGTTCCGGTTCGGTAGCTCCGTGGAACACAGGTTCCGCTCAGTATGAGCCTATGTACATGGACATCAAGAATTATGTCACTCGCCCGAAGGGTTATTTCTACGAGAGGCTCTCCGGTAAGTATTTCGGCTACATGCCGAACATGAAAGACATCATTACGACTTGTCCAGCGGCGTCGAAGTTTATCACGGTAACGGACAATGAATCCGACGGTGTCTACATGTACGAACGTACTATGTTTAACCGTCAGAGCGATCCGAACACGCAGACCGGTTTCCTGGCAAAAATCAAGTGGACGGTAGCTACTGAGGTTAAGAACAATGTGACAATTCCTGCAGGCAAAGAGTACTGGTATAAGATTGAGATTCACGGAGCTGATGGGGAATACATTCCTTTCCTGAGGAGTATTCTTTACAGTATCGTAATCGAAGGAATCAACGAAACGGGATATGACACTGCCGAAGAGGCTGCTGCAGGAGACTTCGCCGGAGACATCTCAATCGGCCTGGCCCTGTCTTCGCTGAATGAACTTTCAAACGGCTCCTCGACCATCCGTGTCAATCACACCGAGTTTACCTCCAATGGACAGAAGGAGATGATCGATGGTGTTGAGAAGGTTCCTGACTATGTGATTGAGTGGCAGTACTTCCCGACTTCGGGTGATGCTTCCGGCACTCCTGTGACAACGGTCGGAGAAGGCACAATTAGTGGTGAGACTTATGACGTTACGGTCTCTATGTACGACCTTACAAGCAAGTCTGCCATCGACTGCAATCTTTCTTATCTGATTGCGAACCAGCTTGGTACGACTACTCATGACGGCCAGACATGGGGAACCATTACCGTGCCTATTTCCGAGCTTGGCGAGCATACCAAGACCAGCGTTGTGCGTATTTCTGGACAATATGGTACTTCCCGCCGTATTTTCCGTGAAGTTATAATCAATGTGGTGAGCAAACAGGACTTCGTGAACGTCCAGGGTCAGTCAACGAATCCTTCTTTGGAAAAGACCACCTACATCGAGGCTGACGAATACGACGGACTTAACAAGAAGGTCGTTGTTCACTTTAGTCTTCCGGACAGTCTGGGTGCATCCTTGTTCCCGCTGAACATCAAGATTGAAGCTGAGGCCAATAACCTCACCTCTACCAGTCCTGACCTTCCGGTGAACTCGGGGGTTTCCGCTTTCAATGATTCGAACAACTCCTTCTATTTCATCAGGCAGGTCACGCTTGATGAGTATCGCTCTATCAAGGATGGAGCTTATGATTATAGCAATGACTTTACGGCTACTCTCTTCACGAACAAGATGAGCGGGAATTCGACATCTATAAGATTGTCAGATGAAAAAGGCTTCATGAATCCGGAGACCTTGACTTTGACTGTTGGCAGCAAGATCCTTACAGTAGATCCGGTAAGCCAGACCGTCTCTGCTTCTGCTATCAGTGCGACTGTCAACGTTACCGCCAATGTCGCCTGGGAGATTGACGATTCATCGCTTCCGGCAGGATGGTCGGTTTCTCCGAAGAATTCTACAACTACTACGCAGAATACTAAAGCTGTAACCTTTACATTCCCGGCTAACACTTCAACTTCAGGTGTGACGGAAGCTATTACCGGTTCGATTATTCTGAAGGAAAGCGGTGCTTCAACCGGTAAGACTGTTTCGGTTACTCAACACGGATCTCTTCCGGTAGAAACGTTTAATTTGAACAGTACGTATTTCCCGAATGGAACTAATTCCAGGACAACAAATGGAATAACTGTTTCTTTCGATAACAATACGAACATGAATCGAAATGCAGGGTATCTTGAGTTGGACGATTTTAGCGATTTTACTGTCTCTACTTCGTCGGGAACTATTACCAGGGTTGTAATTCATTATTCAGATAATGCTCATGGCAAATCAGGATACGGTGGGAACTATAGTTCAGCCAACCCTGCTTCAACTTCAGGCTCTATTTACGTTGCTAATGATGACAATAGCGGAACGACAGGGACGTGGTCGGGTAATTCGGATTCTATTACCTTTACAATGGTAGGAACTTATAATTCTTACGTCCGGATATCCTCAATAGAGGTAAGCTATCAACGTAATTAGATATTTGATGACTATTTTTCGGCAGGGAGGCCTCATGACCTCCCTGCTTCTTTATGGAGGAATTGTGAGATGAACAGAAATCTTTTCATAGTGGTGGTATTTGCGGCGATGATTCTGGTCGTCGGATGCCGGAAAGACCGGCCGGTTGATGCAGTCTCCGTCAAGACGGAAGAGGCCGGGTCCGTGACGGACAAGGCCGCCATCCTGAATGCTTCGGTGACTTTCCGCTCTGTCGAAGCCGCTGACTTTGTGTGCGGATTCCTGGTGGGAACCTCCTCGAACCCCGGACCCGGGAACGCGATCTGGGTTGAGGCCGGTAATCCCGGTGGAGACGGGAAATTCTCCGCCAGGGTGAGCGATCTCGATTTCAACACAACCTATTATTTCAAGGCATTCGTCTCAGCAGATGCTGAGTCGTTCTATGGATCGGTCAAGTCTTTTGAAACCAGTTTCAATCCGGTGCAGTCCATAACCGTCGTTCCAGATGCTGTGACTGTCAACATTGCCGGTGATCCTGTCACCCTGACGGCGCGGATCTCTCCTCCCAATGTGTCTCAGAACACTGTGACATGGTCCAGTTCCGATGAGAAAGTCGTCCGCGTGAATGAAGGGAAGCTGAGGGGGGTAGCTCCTGGTACGGCTGTCGTTACCGCTACTGCTACGGATGGGTCAGGAGTCAAGGGCGTGTGCTCCGTGACTGTCGTGAGAATCCCTACTGAGGCGGTTGACATGGGGCTCAGCGTCTATTGGGCTCCGTGTAATCTCGGGACGAGCAAGCCAGAGCAGGCCGGGAGCTATTTTGCCTGGGGAGAGACATCCTCGAAGGAGAGTTACACATGGGCGACATATGAGTTGTGCAAGGGTACTGCAAGGACTTTGCAGGCTTATAACGTGAGTTCCGGGTACGGCGTGGTGGATAACGCTACCCGTCTCCTGCCGAAGGATGATGCGGCCCGAGCCATCATGGGCGGCAGGTGGAGGATCCCGACCAAGGAGGATTGGGCTGAGCTCAGGAAAGAATGCACCTGGGTCCTGGGTGCCATGAACAAGGTTCAGGGTTACTACGTGACCTCCAACAAAGAGGGATACACCGACAAGACTATTTTTATTCCCTTTGTGGGTTACAAGAGCGGGGAAGAGATCAAGTTCGACGAAGCCCACGGTTACTACTGGATGTCCGACCTGTTCACATCCACTCCTTCCGAAGCCTACATCGAGTACATCCACACCACTTCCCATTATTTGAACAGCCACCTCCGCTGCGATGGTCTTCCCATCCGTCCCGTTTCTGACTGATTCCATTGAAATATACTTTTATAAATCATTATGTTGATTCCGATATTGCAAACTGAAGTGCAGGTTGCTGAAAAGCTTTCGGCGGATTCGCTGCTCACGAAAGGGTCGCAGCTGGTTGATACCATAAAGAACACACCGGCAAATGAACTGTTGGAGGGAACCCTCTCAGCTGTTGCCAAGTTCGGCCTGAAACTCATCCTCGCCATTGCTATCTACATAGTTGGCGCATGGTTGATCCGGAAAGTCAAGAAGGTCATAGCCAAGGGCTTTGAGAAGAGGGGTTCGGATTCCACGCTGGCTTCCTTCATCCAGAGTTTCGTGAGTGTACTGCTGTGGACGGTCCTCATACTAGCGATGGTGGGCACTCTCGGGATTAACACCACCTCGATAGCCGCCCTCTTCGCTGCCGGAGGCATGGCACTCGGAATGGCGATGAGCGGTACGGTGCAGAACTTTGCCGGAGGACTTATCCTTCTGGCATTCAAGCCCTTCAAGGTCGGCGAGTTCATCGAGACACAGGGCGTGTTCGGCCGGGTCGATGCCATTAACATCTTCCATACGAAGATAGTTACTACTGACAAGCGTGAGATTACCATCCCCAACGGATCCCTCTCTAACGGGACCATTGACAACTACAGCTCTCTCAATCCCCACCGGTTGAGCCTTAAGTTCCGTGTTCCCTATGGTACGGACGTGGACGAGGTCAGGTCTATCCTCCTAGAAATGGTTAAGGGGCAGCCCAAGATCCTTGACGAGAACACCCCCGGGGCCAAGAAGCCGAAGATGTATCTGAACGAACTGTGCGACAGCTCCATTGAACTCAAGCTCAGGGTCTGGGTGCTGGCTCAGGACTACAAGAAAGTCACTTACTGGCTCAACGAAAGCATCTACAAAGAACTCCCCAAGCACGGAATTTCCTTCCCGTTCCCCCAGCTGGACATTCACATGAAGCAGGACTGACCCGCCTTTCGGCTGACCCATGTTCTCCGACTGATCCGGACTCCGGGGTTTTCTCCCTTCCGGGTTACCCACTTTCCAAAGCAGTCTGACTACAAAAAAAAGAGAGGAAGACCTGTTGCCTTCAGGTCTCCCTCTAATCATTTTTCAAGCCACACCGAGCAGGTCCGTGATGGAAAACACTCGGATCAGCGATTCATAAGTAAAGAACCGCAACTCCTTAATGTCCGGTAAGAATGAAATAGGAACAATGATCTCTCGTCCGTCAGTGAAAGATGCAGAAACAACCCCTTTCGATTCTTCTCCTTCGTGGCACAGACTGGCCGATTTGTCAGGCGGCAGGTTTCCGGCAGGACGAGTGGAGCCGGTGTCCAGCGACGGCGTTTGTCCGACGAACGTTGGACAGCTCCGTTAGGAGCGGGCCAAAAGGGAGGAGTTCGCCGTCGAACCGGCGTAGCGAAGTGCCTGCCCTGCCGTCGACGCATGAGGCCAACCTGGGCCACGGAGGAGAAGCCCCTCGATTGTCACAGGAAGCGAAAATGGGGGGGGGTGGAGCCTAACACTTTGTAAATCAACCGAAATCATATGTTGTCAGGTTCCATTTCTTACCTCCTGGCGACATACTTTATTTGCTGATTAGATGCTATTTAAGCTCCACCCAAGACTGGGCTGAATCCATGTGCACCTCCGCCGGAACAGTCGAACTTTGTGTGCACCTCCGCCCGACTAGTCGAACTCTGGCGCCTACCGTAGGGGCGATTCATCGATGTCGTGCAGAGCGCCGTTCGTGCCGGAGAGGCGCAGATCTCAGTTCGTGTAAGGGTGGCGCAGTCTCCGCTCGCGCAGGTCGCGCTCTCTGTCCTGAAGTCATGTTTTGTCCGTGGACCGGGAACTGGTCAGCGATGCATGATGCGATTTCAAGATCTGATTGATCTCATCATCCTTCAAGCCGGTGATCTCCCGGATCATCTCCATAGTCATTCCCATTGAGAGCATCTTCTCTGCAATGTAAATCCGGCCTCTCTTCTCGCCCCTCTTCTCTCCTCGTTTTTCACCATCCTTCAGGCCGAACTCATACTGGGCTTTCATCTGGCACCTTATGTCTAATTCCGTTGTCATAGCATTAATGATATATTGTCTAGTCGTTTCACTGTCCATCGCAGCGATCTCGCACGCCTCGAACAGCCTCCGGAACACATCCTCCTGCAACTCCATCGGGCGCTCCCTCAAGAGGCTCATATTGCCCAGGGCATATGCCATCTTCTCAAGAAGCGATGAGTCGGCAGTCGGGACTCTGGAGCTATCTTGCCTCCCGATCTCATAGAATATTAACTGCACTGCGCTTGTCAACTTCCTTCCCGTGAGGTCGTTCCGTAAGGAATAACGGGACACCAGTCCTTTTTCCAGGCACTCCTTAGGCTCGTCCCGCAGCGCAAAATCCGTTATCGCAATGTAGTAGAACCGGTCCAATTCCCAATCGGACACACCCGCAGGATGGCTCATTGCAATCGGCAGGGCAGAGTAGAACACCGATCTGTCTGCAAAATCAGCCTGGTAGTGCTCCTGCATCTCCACTGTGACATGACGGCCGTCACTGGTCGTGCAGTAAACATCAAAGACGCTTGTCTTTGCCTCCCGGCTCAGCCCGGGGAACTCCTTGTCAACATAATCAAGGTCAGTAATCTCCACATCATTGATAAGCATATTCAGGAACGAGATGAGAATATCCTTATTCCCCCTAGCCCCGAAAATCTTTTTGAACACCTTGTCAACCAGCAGGTTGGCATATCGCCCAATGCTTATGTCCTTCAGACGCGTGATCCTCGGCTCACAAAGCTCCAAATCCCTCCATCCTAAGGTGTCATCCAACAGGTAGCCATCCATCTTACAACTCCTTTCACATCTCTGATAATCAAAACCTTCCATATGCACTCGTATTAACTAAACTGTCCCAAAAAACAAAAAGGCGAGCCCGGCACGAGATAGCCAAACTCGCGTTGTGGACTCTCAGTTCCACGGCAAACCATATTGTCTTCTTCACAAAGATAACTACATTTCCTGAGAATCCAAGAAATAAGAAGCGTAGTTGCCGCCCAAGCCCGGAAAGAGCAGATTCCTCGTAGTAGACACTTGCAATTCCGGAAAATATGCATATATTTGCGGTGTAATGGTTCTTCCATTGCATACTCTTCTTTCGCGGGATGCCTAGTGCAGGCCCGACGGCGAAGCCGTTTTAGATAATCAACACATAAAAATATGCGAAAAACCCTAATTTGCATCGCAGCCCTTTTAATAGGGGCAGCCTCCGTTTTTGCACAGAACAAGGAGGCTTATGACTACACCGGCCGTTTCAACGTGTCTGTCCAGGGAGGTATGAGCTACTCCCTCAGTGAGAATCACTTTGGTTACTATGACAATCATAGGGTGAAAGACCTGTTCAATCTCCAGGGATCCGTGTCCTTAGGATACGATTTCTCCCCGGCCTTCGGTCTCCGTCTGAATGTCAACTACGGAAAGAACTCCGCAGCTTGCAACATCCGCGAGACTGCCGACCATGTGTTCAGGCCATATGACTTCAGCAACATCGACTTCTTCGCTGACGCCATGCTCAACCTCTTCGGCATGACAGAAGAGACAGGACCATTTGCGATCAAGCTGTATGCCGGTCTCGGATGGGCCTACACCTTCGGTTTCTCCGATCCCGAGCATCCTTGGCAGGACCTGCACCAGACCAACGGTTCCCTCGGCATGCGCCTTGGCGGAATCTTCGAGTATGACTTCAAGAGCGGATTCGGCATCTTCGTAGACGTGAGCGGTGCAGCCTACACCGACCGCTACAACGGACTCGAGCCGGAGAACGAGGACCAGGAAGCCTTCAACGGTTACGCCGGTTTCCCCTTCGACCTGAAAGCCCAGCTCTCACTCGGCGTCATCTACCATTTCTAGACCTGAATAATAAATAAATACCAAACATATGAAACTCAATAGAATCTTTGCAGTTCTTGCGGCTCTTGCCATAGCTGCGAGTGTTTCCTATGCACAGGACTCTGATGACAGCAAGTATTGGTTTGCTGGCGCCGGTGCGGGAATGAATTTCGGATTTGACGGCTCGAAGTACATCGACAGGCCGACATCCGGCAATGGCGCTGGCTTCGCGACAGACATCTACGTCGGAAAATGGTTCACCAAGCTTGTCGGTATGCGTGCCGGCTGGCAGGGTCTTACCATCAGCGACAGGTACACCGATTTCGGTGCAAAGAACTTCAACTACGCCCACGGTGACCTCCTTCTCCGTCCGGTGAAGTTCATCGTCCCCTATGTTCACGGCGGATGGCTCAGGATCGACCGCGACGAAATGGCTGCCGGTGTCGGTGTCATGTTCCCGATCCATGTAGGCAAGGTCGTTTCCATCGTTCCCGACTTCAAGTACACCGCTTTCAGCCACAATGCTTTCAAGAACGGCGAGAACAACCCCGGAACCAACCTCAGTGCGACCATCGGTCTCGCATTCAATCTCGGTGGCAAGAAGAAGAAACCCGCTCCTGTCATCGTTCCTCAGGAAGTTGTCCGCGTTGTCAAGGATACTGTCATCCTCCGCGACACTGTTTACATGAAACCTGACGTTGTTGCCAAGACCGCCGAGGTCAACGAGTTCCTCCAGAACGTCAC
>CADCQP010000245.1 GCA_902803535.1 uncultured Bacteroidia bacterium
CAGAATGTTTTTGCTTCAGTTGCTTCGGTTTCCAGTGTGGTCCAGAAATGATCACTGTCGCTGATTGATTGGTAGCCGGACTTAAGGAGGGTAGGATTGAGATATCCTGCATTCAAGACTATCGCACTGAGTTCATTGTTTCCGGGTACAAACCAACCGGTTGACTTTCCGCTCAGAGGGAGAGCAAGCTGCGGGACGTCGGTGCATTCCTGTTCTATATAATAGACGGGGATGACGCGATAGCCGTTATCATTCAGGTGGTTGTTATAGAACTTCTGCAGAAGGAAGGAAACGAATCCGCTGCTTGGATAGTTGCATGTAGGAGGGTTCGAAGCGCCTGTCTGTTCATATTCCGCTTTCCACTTGTTTGTCAGTTTTGTCGCCATTTCAGAACTGAAAGCGAAATGTCCGGACTCTCCCGTAAGCTGGTACTGGTAAAGTCCGTCCTTTTTCGCAGTGGTGGTTGCTATGCACTCGGTCTTTGCCTGCCAGACGTCTTTCGCACTCTGGCTTTTCCTTATCACAAGAGCGTGTTGAGTCGATGAATTGTTTATACCGGGAAGATCGCTCTTTCTGAAATCCTTGAGCCCATACAGGCCGGTTGCGTTGCTGCCGTCCCTGCACCTGCTCAGGTGGCTGCAGTTCATGAAGTCGCTATCACTCATTCCACCGGTACTGGCCACCACCCCAATATATTTGTAAGTATTACCGCCACTTGTAACGGTGTTGCCGGGGAATGGCATTGGTTCGGTGGTGCGGGTGTCGTCATCGTTGACATAAGTCAGGGGGAAGCCGTCATAGCGGCGTCCGCTGTCCTTTGAAATGAACTTGCCGTTGGTGGAACAATAGTAAACCCAGTCTCCGGCCTTGAGGTCCCTGTGGTCGTAGTTCGCAACATAGACATTGATCTCATCCTTCAGATTCGGATTGTACTGGGAAGAGATGGTCAGTTTCACCGGATATGGCGCACTGTTCGCCGTCTTTCCGACCTTCAGACCCTTGTATGTAATCTTCTCGCCATCAAGGGTTACTTTGAGAACCGAAGGATCGCTCACCTCGACATTTATGACCGAGAGGGAGCCGCTGGGCTGGAATCCTGCATAAAGGTAGCCTTCCACGCCCACTTTCACAATCAGTTCGTGCTGAGGGTTGAAGGCGTACAGGCTGGTGCCGACGGTGATTGCCATGGAAGTGGGAGCATTGAGGATCTTTACCGTAACTATGTCATATATGGCAGAATGGCCATCGACGGACGCTTTCACCTTGATGGTGGGATTGGATGCGCCGCCAAGCGGCTTTGCTTCGACTTCTCCGGTGCCGGTATTCAGGTTGATGTATTTTCCTCCTTCTTCCACGGACCACACTACGCCGTATTCGGATGTAACGGCGTCATTGACGTTCTTTATCTTTGCGCTGAGCTGGAAAGTCTCGCCCGCGACCATTGTGAGAGCACCGTCCTGGAAATGAGAATCCTCTTTCACAATCTCTATGGACTTGGGCGCCAGCGGGGCCGGCGTCACGGTGACCAGGCAGGAGGCGGTGACTTCCTCATCGGCCTTGGAAGTGATGGTCAGCGTTGTAGTGCCGACCTTCTTGGGGTCGATCTCAACCCCCTTGTCCGTAAGATGGCACCTGATGACGTCGTCCGGATTGCAGCTAACCGACGCATTCTTTTTCAGGGAAGCCTTGGAAGGATTCACGCTCACTGGCAGGAATCCGGTGGAAGAGCCGAGGGAGAGGGAGTAATTCGCATCGACCTTTATCTCGTTGATGTACACAATGGGTTCATGACTGTTGATTTTCTCTTTTTTGCAGGAGAAGGAAAGAATCGCCAGGACCGCAATGACAAAAATGGTAAGAAGTCGCTTCATAATTGTTATTAAATCGATTAAACCTTGCTAAGTTACTAATTATTCACGAAAATGGCACGATTCCGTACGAATATGGCATCACATCACGCGGATTATTGTTAATATTGTGACCATCGGCGTTTTTCTCTCATTATCCCGCAGATTTTAGTATTTTTGTGCGTTATGCAGGTTCTGAAATTCGGAGGCAGTTCCGTAGCGGACGCCACAAACATATCACGGGTTCTGGACATTGTCGCGAAAGCGGCCATGCGGGACAGGG
>CADCQP010000246.1 GCA_902803535.1 uncultured Bacteroidia bacterium
CAGGAAGTGTACAAAACCTTAGAAAACCAATGATCAAATGATTTACGCCCTTTTCAAATACTTCCAGAGCCATGGTATAGACTTCCCAGGGGTCCACTTGATGAATTACCTTTCGTTCAGGGGCATGCTCGTCGCAGTGTCCGCCATCCTGCTGACCTTCCTGATAGGCCGGCCCTACATCCGTATGATGCAGCGCCGCCAGCTCGGGGAGACTATCAGGGACCTGGGCCTTGAGGGACAGCTGTCAAAGAAAGGCACCCCGACAATGGGAGGCGTCATCATCCTGTTCTCGATCCTGGTCCCGGTCCTGCTGTTCTGCGACCTCGGGAACATTTACACCATCCTGCTCATAGTGACCCTCCTGTGGTGCGGCCTGCTGGGCTTCGCCGATGACTACATCAAGGTCTTCAGGCACAACAAGGAAGGAATGAGCGAGAAGGCCAAGCTGGTTGCCCAGATAGCACTGGGCTTCATCATCGGGCTCACTGTCTGCTTCAATGACGACGTAGTCGTCCGTGAGAAGGTCGGGACGCCCAACGTGATAAGCCAGGAGGATGTCAGGACCGTTGACAGCGAGACCCTCGTTACCGAATCCGCATGGCATGACGAGGATGTGGTCAAGAGCACCAAGACCACCATCCCGTTCATCAAGGACCACGAGTTCGACTACAAGTACCTTTCACCCTTCAAAGGGACATGGGGCTGGTACTGCAAATGGGCCATCTACGTCCTGATGATAGTCCTGGTCATCACTGCATGCTCCAACGGAGCCAACCTGACTGACGGGATGGACGGACTTTCGGCCGGTGTCTCGGCAATAGTGGGAGTGGTGATAAGCATCCTGGCCTGGTTGAGCGGCAACATAGTGGACTCGTCCTACCTCAACATAATGTACATACCAGGCACGGGAGAGGTGGCGATATTCATGGCAGCCTTCGTCGGAGCCCTCATAGGATTCCTGTGGTACAACTCCTTCCCCGCACAGGTCTTCATGGGAGACACCGGAAGCCTGACAATCGGCGGTATCATCGGAGTCAGCGCCATACTTATCCGCAAGGAACTCCTCCTCCCGATCCTCTGCGGGATATTCCTGGTGGAGAGCCTGTCCGTACTCATCCAGAGACTCTGGTTCAAGTACACGAAGAAGAAATACGGTGCCGGACGCAGGGTCTTCAAGATGACGCCCCTGCACCACCATTACCAGAAGGAGGGCATTCCAGCCGCGATCACGACCCCGGAAAAGGCCCTGCCGGAAGCCAAGATAGTGATGCGTTTCTGGATCGTAGGCGCCCTGTGCGCCGTCGCGACCCTTGCCCTGCTTAAGATACGTTGACAAAAGAAGAATACTAAAGGATATGTCGAGAATTGTTGTTCTGGGTGGAGCTGAAAGCGGAGTCGGATCCGCAGTGCTCGCAAAGGTGAAAGGCTTCGATGTCTTCCTGTCGGATAACGGGAAGATAAAGGAAGAGTATGCACAGGTCCTCCGCAAATGGGACATCCCCTTCGAAGAAGGCGGACACACCAGGGAGAAGGTACTCTCTGCCGACGAGGTCATCAAGAGCCCCGGAATCCCCTCCTCCGCCCCCATGGTACGCGAGGTAGAAGGAAAGGGTATAAGGGTGATCTCCGAAATCGAATTCGCCGGCCGCTATGACACTGCGAAGAAGATCTGCATTACCGGGAGCAACGGCAAGACAACCACAACTTCACTGATTTACTACCTCCTTCGCAACGCCGGCCTCAACGTCGGCCTCGGAGGCAACATCGGCAAGAGCTATGCCCTTCAGGTAGCTACCGAGCATTACGACTACTATGTACTGGAAATCAGTAGTTTCCAACTCGACAACTGCTATGATTTCCGCCCGGACATAGCCATCATAACGAACATCACCCCGGACCATCTGGACAGGTATGACTACAAGCTGGAGAACTACGTGAAGGCAAAATTCCGCCTCATCCGCAATCTCCGCCCGGAGGACTGCTTCATCTTCGACAATGACGATGAGATAACCATCGAGCACCTCGACAAGATCATCACCCAGGCAAAGAAACTCCCCTTCACCCAGAAAGGGGAAGTGCCGCAGGGAGCATATGTCAAAGGCGACCGGTTCATAGTCAAGGTTGATGACGAGGAATGCGACGTCTATCTCAAGGAGCTGGCCCTGGGAGGCAAGCACAACATCTACAACTCGATGGCTGCAGCGATAGCGGCAAAAGCCTCGGGCATAGACAACGAGGTCATCCGCAACTCCCTCGCCACATTCCAGCCCATCGAGCACAGGCTCGAGCCAGTCCTGAGCATCAAGGACGTCCTCTACATCAATGACTCCAAGGCCACCAACGTGGATTCCGCATGGTACGCCCTGGAGAGCCAGAACCGTCCGGTAGTCTGGATAGTCGGCGGGGTGGACAAGGGCAACGACTACAGCGTGCTCATCCCCCTTGTGCGCGAAAAAGTCCATGCCATCGTATGCATGGGTGTTGACAATGCCAAGATTCACGCGGCATTCGAAGATATCGTAGGGAAAGAGAACATATGTGACGTACTCAGCGCCCAGGAGGCGGTTACCCGCAGTGCCGCCTTCGCGAAAGAAGGCGACGTGGTGCTGCTCAGCCCCTGCTGCGCCTCATTCGACCTCTTCAAGAACATGGAAGACCGCGGGAACCAGTTCAAGGAAGCTGTAAGGAACCTCTGACGGGAGTGCAAAGATGAAAAGCGGAGACAAAAAAGGATTCTGGAATTTCGTAGACCGCCTTGAAGGAGACAAGGTGGTGTGGATGATCGTACTCCTGCTCATGCTCTTCTCCATCGTAGCCGTCTTCTCATCCACTCCCCAGCTTGCCCTCCAGACCCACAGCGACAGGATGTCGATAGTCAGGGAACAGATGATGGTCGCGGCCCTGGGGCTCGGCCTGATAGTAGCCCTGTACAGCATACGCAAGATTGGCATCTACCGTTTCTTCGCACAGTTCG